>JBHOQZ010000279.1:0-5880 GCA_042408635.1 Chloroflexota bacterium | reverse complement strand
CTGCTCGGGGAAGGGGGGCTTCGGGCCCTGCTGCTTCGGATCCTGCGCTGTGCTCACGCCGTTTCCTCTCCGTCTCCCACTCGTCGTCGACTCCGCGTCGGACGGGGAGGAACGCAAGTCGCGTACCGTCGCGCACCGGCTCAGCGCTTGGACAAGGGCGCCCGCGCCGGCGCGGGCGGACCCGGCACACCGGCCGCCGGTTCGGCTTCGCGGCCCCGCGCCGCCGGCGAGCGGCGCAGCAAGTCGAGGAGCGCCGCGCTCGTCCACCACCACACGGCTAGATCGGGCACGAAGTACGCGAGATCGACCATGCCGTGGACGAGCGCGTCGACCGTGCTGCCCAGCAGGCCGAGCGCGAGCGCCGATCCCAGCCCGCCCGGCGTGACCCGCGCGTCGCGCACCAGCCGCGAGGCGGTTCGGACGAGCGCGACAACCAACCAGACCCCTCCGACCAGGCCCAGCAGCCCCAGGCTCAGCCACAGGTCGAGCACGGCGTTGTGCGGGTGCGCCAGGAGCAGGAATCGCACGTCGGGCACACCATAGCGCGCCCGGTCGAGGTAGAGGAACTGGTCGAGGCCGATGCCGAAGACGGGGTGGTCGCGCAGCGCCGCCAGCGCCGCCTGCCAGATGAGGAGGCGGCTCACGTTCGTGCCGTCGCTAAGGCTAAAGAGCGTCGCCAGCCGCTCGACCCGCGAGGCGGCGAGCAGGCCCACCCCGGCCACGGCCAGCGCGGCCCACCCCAGCGCCAGGCGCCGCCGCCCGGCCACCAGCAGCATCACCAGCACACCGACCCAGACGCCAAGCCAGGCGCCGCGCGTCCAGGTCACGAGCAACCCGCCGAGCAGCGGCCCCAGCAGCAGCGCCGCGCCCGCCCGCCGGAGCAGGTCGACGTCGATCCGGTCGGCGTCGCGGCCGGGCCGCCCGGGGGTAAACTCCCGGGCTGAGGGTGCGAAGCCGGCTGCGGCCGGCTGGGACGCTTCGTCGCTAGCCCGCTTCAGCGGGCTTCGCAGGCTGAGCGTGGGGCTTGAGCCCCGCGCCGCCCCGCCAGCGGCCCCGCCGAGCGCGGGCAACCCGGCTGAGCCGGAGGAACTCCCACCGAGCAGCAACCCGAAGGCGAGCGGCGCCGCGCGGCCGAGGAAGAGCGCGAGCGCGGTGGCGCTCGGGTAGAGCGAGGCCACCCGCTCGACCCCCTCCATCGGGGAGACGCCCTGACCGAGCGCGTATTGCCCGACGGCGTGTGCGCCGACGAGCGCTGCCACCGCCAGGAAGAGCGCCGCCACGAGCGGCGCCTGGCGCGGCGCGACGCAGAGCGCGACGAGCCCGGCGTACACGACCGGCTCGACGATCGTCAGGCGGTAGGCGCGCACGGCCTCGCGTAGGAACTCGCCGCGCGCCACCACCAGCGAGAGCGTGCCTGCCACCAGGAACAGGAGCGCCGGCCAGAGGAACGGCGAGCGCGCCAGCCCACGCCAGCAGACCCGCGCGCGCGGGCCGCCGGGTAGCGGCAGCAGCCGCAGGAGGTAGGCGGCCGCGCAGGCCACGGTCGCGAACTCGGCCAGCGCGAAGTGCAGGCCCGCCAGCGGGCGCGGGTGAAAGTGGAAGGGCAGCGTCGCCGGCACGAGCACGAGCGCCAGGTCGAGCCGGCGGTAGGCGAGCGCCAGGAACGCCAGCCCGCCCACCCCCGCGAGCGCCAAATTCGGCGCCAGATAGTAGATCCCCAGACTGAGCGCGAGCGCGGCCAGCGTTGCCACCGCCGGCGCGCCGCCGATCGGGGCCAGGACCGAGCCGATCACGGCGAGCGACCCGCCGACGGCGGCAAACATCGCCAGCGCGAGCACGACCCGGCCGAGCGCGAGCTGCCAGTCGGGGCGGCGCGGCACGGCCCGAGACGCCGCCTCGACCGCCGCGTCGTAGTCGCGCAGCGTCTCGCCGTAGCGCAGGTCGAGCTCCGTCCAGCGCAGCACGCCCTCGCGCACCGACCCTGCCCTCGGCAGCAGGTCGGACAGACCGGTGCCGGCCGAGCCCGCCGCGTCGGCGGAAGCGGCCCGATAGGCGTCGGCCAGCGCGTCGAACCACGCGGCCAGCAGGTCGGGCGGGTCGCTTGCGAGCGCCGCGCCGTGGTCGCGCTCGGCATCGGGGTACAGCTTGAGGTGCTCGACGATCGGCCAGGTGGCCGGCCTCAGACTCTCCGCCACGCCGCCGAGCAGCCGCGTCCGCGCCATCTCGGCGGCGTCGAGCTCGGCCAGGGCGCTCCGGTACGGCGGGAGCGCCTGCCAGAGCGCGTCCAGCCGCCGCGCCCACTCCGCCAGCCGCGCCGCTGCCTCGGCGCAGCGCGCGCGAAGTTCGCCGCCGGGCACGGCTGTGGGCGCGGCGCAGCCACGCACGGTCGCGTCGGTGTCGAGGAGGCTGGCGAGGTCGGCCCGCGCCTCCCAATCGGCCAGCTCAGCCGCGCGGGTGCGGACGACCGACTCCAGCCGCTCGACCCGGTCGCGCCGCTCGGCCCGGGTGGCCGCCAGCGGCTCATCCCCGGTGAGGGGCGGGGGCAGGGCGGACCAGGCGGACGCGGCCAGCGCCAGCGCCGTGCCGACGACGCTCAGCAGCAGCCAGCGCAGGGGGGCGAAGCGCGGCTCCCCCAGCCAGCGCAACCGGTGGTGCTCGGGCGATCGGCCCGAGTTGTGGCGGGGCATGCGCGTCAGTGGCGGCCGAGGCGTTCGACCAGGCTCGTTCCGCTCGGCGGCCGGCCGGTGCGCTCCGCCTGCCGATCGAGGCGGCCGTACCCCGACTGGACGTAGCGGACGCCGAGCCAGCGCAGCGGCTCCGGCTCCCAGTCGGGCGAGCGGTGGCCGACCATCGGCAGCTTGGTGAGCGGGGTCTGGGCCCCCGTGATGAGATCGGCGAGCACGCGCCCGGCCAGGTTGGCCGTCGCCACACCCTGGCCGGTGTAGCCGCGCGAGGTGGCGACTCCCGTCACTGGGTCGTAGCTCATCGTCGGCATCCAGTCGCGCGGCATGCCCAGTGGCCCACCCCAGGCGTGGGTGAAGCGCGAGCGCGCGAGCACGGGGAACCAGTCGAGCGCGAGCTGCCGGAGCTGGTGATGGGTGGGCGCGTGGCGGTCGAGCGTATCGTCGATGCGCGAGCCGAACTGGTAGGGCGCGCCGCGCCCGCCGAACAGGATGCGGCCATCGACCGTGCGCGAGAGGTAGTCGACGGTGTAGCGGTTCGAGCTGACGCACTCGTGCCCCTGCCAGCCGATCTGCGCCCACTGCTCGGCTGAGAGCGGCGCGGTCAGCACGATGAGCGAGTAGACGGGGATGAGCTGCCGACGCAGCTGCGGCTGCTGCGATAGGTACGCCTCCCCCGCCAGCACGATCGCGCGCGCGCGCACATCCCCGAAGGGTGTGTGCAGCGCGGGGCGCGCGCCCGGCGTGAAGTCGAGCACCGGCGTCGTCTCGTAGATCGTCGCGCCGCGCCGCTCGACGGCGCGCGCGAGCCCGCGCACGAGCCGCCCCGGGTGGATGGCGGCGCAGTGGGGCGTGTAGAGCGCCCCCAGCGCGCCGGTCACGCGGATGCGCTCGGCGGTCTCGGCGGCGTCGAGTCGGCGGTAGTGCTCCCCCAGACCCAGCCGCGCGTAGGTCGCCAGGCTGCGCTCGATGATCGGGAGCTGCTGGGGACCGCGCGCGATCCGCAGCGAGCCGCCCTTGCGATAGTGCGCGTCGATCCCCTCCACCTCGAGCACGCGCCCGACCTCGTCCACGGTCTCGAACAGCGCGTGCGCGAGCGCGCGCGTCGCCTCGGCGCCGTAGCGCCGTTCCAGCTCGCCCGCCGTGACCGGGAAGCCGGCCGAGCACCAGCCGCCGTTGCGCCCCGAGGCACCGAACCCCGCGATCTCGCGCTCAACGACGGCGATTCGCAGCGAGGGCGCGCGCCGGAGGAGGTAGTAGGCAGTCCAGAGGCCGGTGTAGCCGGCGCCGAGGACGGCCACGTCGACGTCGATCGACCCGTCGAGGCGCGGCCGCGGCGTCAGATCGTCGCCGCAGGTCTCGAGCCAGAAGCTATAGCGCGCGTAGTCCTTCATCGCGCCCCCTCCCCGAGGCGGTCTCCGCCCGGGGGTTCAGCCCCGGGCGGCCGGGCGGACGCGACCCGTCGCGCCGGCTTGATCCCGCCGATCGCATGCCCCGCCCTAATTCCGCAACGTCCATCACCCCCGGGCGGCCGGGCGGACGCGGCGCCACCCGCCGGGTACCCGCTGGCGGGTGGGGTACCCAACGCGCTTCAGCCCGCCGATCGCAGCCCCGCGCTAATTCCGCAACCTCCATAACCCCCGACTGGTCACCCGGGGAACGCTACACGAAACGGTGGAGCCCTGCTGTGCCGCCGCTCCGCGCGGCCTCGCTGCGGCAGTCGAAGGGGATTGTACCGACTGCGCCCGCCCGCTGTCGCCAGACCGGTCCACGATCAGCCTGCGCCACCCGCGACACACGGCTGCGCTTTGACGCCACCACCCCGCTTGCATACAATGCGCCCAATCCTCTGCTCCGGGCGCGGGCAAGCTTTCTCCCACCCCGATATCGAGGACAGGGGGTCGCCCCAGCAGCATCGGGGACCACGGCCGCGCCTCACCGTCGAAGGATCGAGGGCAGGGGGTCGTCCCCACAGCACTGAGGCGAAGAGCCCACCCCTCACCCCCAGGATTGGGGGGCCGGGGGGCCGTCCGTCACCCCCCAGGATTGGGGGGGCGGGGGGACATTCGAGGAGGCACGTGACAGTCTACATCCTGCGGCGGCTCGTCCAGATCGTGCCGGTCGTGCTCGGGATCACGCTGGTCACGTTCTTCCTCGTACGCCTGACGGGCGATCCGGCCGCGATCATGCTGCCGCCCGAGGCCCCGCCCGAGGTACGCGCTGCCTTCCGCCAGGAGTTCGGCCTCGACGACCCGCTCCCGGTCCAGTACGCGCGCTTCGTCGCGAACGCCCTGCGCGGCGACTTCGGCCGCTCGATCCGCTATCGCGAGCCGGTGCTCGACCTCTTTGCCGAGCGGCTGCCGGCCTCGTTCCAGCTCTCCGCCGCGGCGCTAGCGCTGGCGATCGTGGTCGGCGTGCCGCTCGGCGTCGTCTCGGCCGTGCGGCGCAACGGTGGGCTGGACAACACCGTGCGCGTCGCCTCGCTGCTGGGCCAGGCGGTGCCCAGCTTCTACCTCGGGCTGCTGATGATCATGGTCTTCGCGGTGAACCTGCGCTGGCTGCCGACCGGCGGCTACGGCACGCCGCAGCAGCTCATCATGCCCGCCGTGGCGCTGGCAGTGTTTCTGGTCGCCCTGCTCGCGCGCTTCACCCGTGGCGCGGTGCTCGACGTGCTGCGCCAGGACTACGTGCGCACCGCCCGCGCCAAGGGACTGGCCGAACTGACCGTGCTCAGCCGCCACGTGCTGAAGAACGCGCTCATCCCCGTGGTGACGGTGATCGGGCTCCAGGTCGGCGCGCTCTTCTCCGGGGCGGTCGTGATCGAAACGGTGTTCGCCTGGCCCGGCGTGGGGCGGCTGATCGTCCAGGCGATCCAGACGCGCGACTTCCCGATCGTGCAGGCAACGGTGCTGATCGTGTCGGTCGCCTTCGTGCTCGTCAACCTGGCGGTCGATCTCGCCTACGCCTGGATCGACCCGCGCATCCGCTACTCGTGAGGCGAGGACGCGCGTGACAGGGGTAGATCGGAGCGGGGGTGGCCTGGAGGCGGTGGCGCCGGGGCTCGGGACGCCGACCGTGGGCGAGTTCGCGCGGCGCACCGGCCGGCCCACCCGGCTTGGCCGGGTGGGACTGCGGGCGTTCCTGCGCAACCGGCTGGCGGTGTTCGGCGTGGTGGTGCTGGCGCTGTTCGGCCTCGGTG
>JBHOQZ010000233.1:0-1481 GCA_042408635.1 Chloroflexota bacterium | reverse complement strand
GCAGTAGGTCTTCGACACTGGGAGAGTCTCCTCGTCCGTTTGTTGTGCTGGCGGTTGCCGTGGGGGGACTCGTCGACGCGCCGCGCCCGGGCGGCGCGCAGTGCCGAAACCGAACTCGTTGCCATTGGGCACGCTCCTGTCTCATTCGTGGTGGCGGGCGCTCACGGCTCGGCCGCGACGCCCGGGATCCCGGCTGCGGCAGCCGGGACCGTCTACACGGACCGCACACTCACGCGTCGGCGTGTAGCGGGCTGCGAATCCGACCGGGGCAACCGGGACCGTCTGCACGGGAAAAGAGAACGGGGCCACAGGCCCGCGTCCTGTGGCCCCGACGATGGTGGGTGGCGCGATCAGGGAGCTTCATGCCGCATCTCTATGCGGCGAGGGCACGGAATCCGGGCACAAAGAGGCCACAGGCGCCATCGTGCCTGTGGCTGTTCGGAGAAAGGCTAACCTGGACCGAGCCGATCCGGCCGGTCTGGCTCACCGCCTCGCCGGCTGAACCGGCGGGCGCGATCGGATTGTCCCGGTGCCGCTCGGGCCGGTGCCCGAGCGGCACCGGCTAGACAGCGAGTGGCACGACGGCGTATGCGGTTGTCGCGGCCGCCACCTGGACTGTCGTCATAATTTGTTTCAATCCTCACCCTGGTTAGGCCAGGATGCGATGGCTGAACTGCCCGGATCGTACCAGATGGCGCAGTAGCCTGCCTGCCCAATCCGAGGCACATCTGCCGTTGAAAGCGGGGTGTCCGGCAGCACCGGTCCACTGCTGCTCCGCACGGACCGCGCGGCGTGACCAGCCTACCGCACTGGGCGTCGCTCGCGGCGGGGAGGGCCAAGACGGCCCCCTCGGACCGCGCAGCGTGACCAGCCTACCGCACTCTAGCAGAGGCTAGCAACTACCACAACCCGCACGATTGCAGTCGCCGGGGCCTGCCCACCCCTTGCCCGGTGCGTGCGCCGGGCGGCGGGCGTGGTAGAGTGGGCGGCGCAAAGCGGCGCGAAGGCCACGACGGGGAGGCAGGCAGATGACGGAGCGGCAGGCAGTTGAGGCCGCCACGGCGCGGCTCTGGGCGGAGATCGACGCGCGGCGCGACGAGCTGATCGCGCTGGTGGCCGATCTGGTGCGGTTCCCGAGCGTGCTGGGCGAGGAGGCCGGTGTGCAGGGCTACGTCGCCGACTACCTGCGCCACTCGGGCCTGGCGACCGAGAGCTGGGACCTGGAGGACTCGCTCTTGAGCGTGCCCGAGGCGGGCACGAGCGGCGTGCCGTTCGCCGGGCGGCCGAACGTGGCGGGCGTGCTCCGGGGTGCCGGCGGCGGCCGCTCGCTCATCCTCAACGGGCACATCGACGTCGTCAGCCCCGAGCCGGTCTCGGCCTGGACGCACGACCCCTGGGCCGCCGAGATCGTGGGCGAGCGCATGTATGGCCGCGGCGCGCACGACATGAAGAGCGGGGTCGCGCTCAACCTCTTCCTGCCG
>JBHOQZ010000275.1:0-2966 GCA_042408635.1 Chloroflexota bacterium | reverse complement strand
CCGGCTCGCGCAGGGCGAGGCGCGCCCGGGCGAAATGCGCGGCGTCGACGCTGCTCGGGAAGGGGTAGACGCGCGGGTGCCGGTCCCGCTTCGCCTCGTACAGGCTGTGGCCGCCGGTGAAGACAAGGTCGGCGCGCTCGAGCAACGCCTGCTCCCGCTCGCGCAACACCGTCGGCGCGAACTTGAACGCCGAAAGCTCGTCCACGGAGTCGTAGACCGTGGCGAGCCGGGGAATGTGCTGCGTGAACGGGATCGGCATCGGGGTGTAGTACCAGAGCGCCAGGCGGTCGGCCTGCTGCTCGGCGAGGAAGCGATCGAGCAGCTCGCGCCGGGCGGCGTGCGCGGGCGGACCGAACAGGCCATCCGGCAGGTGCGGCACGATCACCGGCAGGCCCGGCAGCGGCGACTCGACGACGAGCCGCGCCGATCCCGCATCGTAGCCGGCCTCCTCGACGAAGAAGACGCGGCGCTCGCGGGTCCACCGCGAGAGCAGGTGCTGCGGGCGCTGGAAGACGAAGTTCCAGCGCAGGTGCGACAAGCAGAGCAGATCGAAATCCACTTCGACCTCGACCGGCAGCGTGAACACCGCGAACGGTCGGGCCGGATCGACCGCCTGGCGCACTGCGCGCGAGCTGTGGTGGACCGGCACGCCGAGCGTGCCCCCCTCGGGCGAGCCGTGGTGGGCGTGGCCGTGGACGACGAGGCTGGCGCCGAAGGTGTCGATCGCCTCGGCCAGCCGCGTCGAGCTCAGGAACGGCCTGATCTCGGGCGACTCGCCCTCGACCGTCTCGCGCACCGGCGAGTAGTGGAGAACGGCGATCTTCTGGCGCGTGCGCAGGCGTGCCAGCGCGTTCTCCAGCTTCAGCGCCTCCTGGATCGCCTCCTGAACGAACAGCTTGACCGACTTCTCGCCCCACGATTGCAGCATCGCCCGGCCGAAGCCGCTGCCGAACCCCTCCGCCCCCGCGAAACCGCTGCCGCGGAGTCGACCTCCTTTCACCAGCAGCGTGTCCGGGTGCCCGGGTGCACAGGTCGCCTCGCCGAGCCCGCCGCTCCCGGCGGCATCTGCCGGCAGCCGACCCCTCCGGGTGGGGTCGGCGCTCCGCCGTCCTAGCGAAGCGTGGCCCACCGTGCGGCAAGGCTCTGCGCAAGTGGTCGGGCAAACATGCCGAAGGCAGGACGCGTGCCGCGCCCTGCCGGCAAACACGACGGGCGGACGCTCCGTCGCCGGAACGTCCGCTGGTTCGCCTGGAGTCAGCGTCGGGGAGAAACCCCCTACTCGCCCGCGACGCGGGCGCGCGGGGTGTCGCCCCGCCAGGCGCCGGACGCGTGGCCGCGCGCCTCGATGAACTGCTTGAAGCGCTTAAGATCACCGTCGACGCGCCGCTCGACCACGCCCAGCGCGCTGCCCACATTCTCGACCAGCCCCTCGGGCTCGTAGTCGAGCTGGAGGGCAACGCGCGTGGAGGTATCCGAGAGGCGGTGGAAGGTGACGACGCCGGCGTTCTTCGCACCGGTCGTGTTGGTCCAGGCGATCCGCTCGTCGGGGTGCTGCTCGGTGATCACCGCGTCCCACTCCTCCGCCTTGCCGCCGACCTCGGCGCGCCAGTGGAGGCGCTTGTCGTCGAGCTGCCGGACCTCCTTGACCCCCTCCATGAACTTCGGGAACTCCTCGAACTGGGTCCACTGGTTGTAGGCGACGTTGACGGGCACGTCGACGTCGATCGTCTTGAGAGTGCTCGCCATGGCGAAACCCCCTGCGTGCTGCGTGGTGCCGCCGGCGCCCGGACGGCGCCGACGCGGTAGCAACCTGCACAAAGCTTGTGCAAATCTCGTACCAGCTCGCGCAGCACGGCGGGAAGGCGGTCAGCGCAGTTGCATCTCGGCCGCGGGGATGAAGGCGTCGGCGCGCGGCGTCCAGACCACGCTCTTCTTCATGCCGTAGATGTCGTCCTGGGTGAAGAGGTAGATCCAGACCGCATCGTCCTTGAGCGCCTGGTTGAGCTCGCGGTAGATGGCGGTGCGCCGCTGCGGGTCGAGCGTGGTGCGGGCGCGGTCGAACAGCTCGTCGATCGACTCGTTCTTGTAGTAGTAGCCGCGCGCCTTGGAGCTGATGAGCGTGTAGAGGGAATCCGGGTCGAGGCCGGTGGCGCCGAGCAGGTACATCTCCTCGAACTTGCGCGCGGTGTACTTGCCGATGTGGGCGCCCCATTCGAGGATCGCGAGGTCGACGTTGAATCCGGCCTGGCCGAGCTGGCCCGCGATCGCCTCCGCCACCTCCTTGTCGTTGAGGTAGCGGCCGTTGGGCGCGTCCATGTGGACCGCGACCGGGCCGGCGTAGCCCGCCTCCGCCAGCAGCGCGCGCGCCCGCGCCGGGTCGTAGGGGTAGGGCTGGATGTCGAGCTCCTGGCCGAGCGCGAGCCGCGTGATCGCCGAGGGCATGCGGTGGCCGCGCCCGCCGAGGACGTTCTTGATGATGCCGTCGACGTCGACGGCGTAGTTGGCGGCGCGCCGCACCCGCACGTCGTCGAAAGGTTTCTTGAAGGCGTTGAGGCCGATGTACTGGAACCAGATGCTCTCGACCGGCACCGCGGTGGTGGCAGCGTTGGCGTTGACGCGCGCGATCTCGTCGGGCGGCAGGCCCGCCACCAGGTCGACACCGCCCGAGAGGAGCTCGGCCACGCGCGTGGAGGCCTCGGGGATGGGGCGGTAGACGACGCGGGCGATGGCGGGTGGGCCGCCCCAGTAGTCGCGGTTCGCCTCGAGGACGATCCGCTCATCCTTCACATACTCGACCAGCCGGTAGGGGCCGGTGCCGACGGGTTTGACGGCGAAGTTCTGGTCGCCGCGCTCCTTGATGTAGGCGGGCGGCAGCATCGGGAAGTCGTAGAGGCGCGCAAGCAGCGCCGAGTACGGTTCCTTGGTGATGATGCGCACAGTGTAGTCGTCGACGACCTGCACCTCGG
>JBHOQZ010000272.1:0-4352 GCA_042408635.1 Chloroflexota bacterium | reverse complement strand
CGCTGCCGATCGGCGTCGGCGTCAGTGGCCACCGACACCGATCGGCCTAGCAGAACACGTAGCAGTAGCGGTACGGGTAGTAGTACGGGTAGTAGTGGTAGTTGTACGGGTAGTAGTAGTACGGGTAGTAGTACACGTAATAGCGGTATGGGTAGTAGTACGGGTAATAGTAATAGTAGTACGGGTAGTAGTACCCACACCCGCCGTAGTAGTAGTAGCGATACCCCCAGCAGCCGTCAGCCGGGGTGCTGGTGGTGGCGGTGTCAGACGCCGCCGAGACGGTCGTCGGCGCGACGGCCCCGAGGCTGCCCACAACCAGCAAAGCCACGACGAGAATGGTCAGGAACCTGGCTTTCATCGCGAGGACGTCCTCCTTCCTGCACTCATCGGTCGCACCCAATCTCCTCTGCCCGGGTCGACCAACCTGCGCCATCCTAGGGAACACATGTGTCGCGGTCTGTCAGCCGCCTGACAATCTACCCCTCTACGCCGCCGGCCCGGTCCTTGATGCACCACAGCCGCCTGACGGTCCACCCCGCCATCACCCCACAATCCGCCGCCGTACTCGCGGCCACGGTGAAACGGAAATGCAATCTCCCGCCGGGGCTAGAGCGGGCAGGCACACTGAGTCTAGCCTAACACGTGCCGCGCCCAACGGCAAGATCATGTCCTCGCTATGCCGATAGCGTCTCGGTCATCGCGAAGTCGCGACACCACAATGACCAGATGGCTCGACCTGCAGAAGAGCCTCGGCAGCCGCGAAAACGTGACATGCCGGCAGCCGCTGCCGCGTCCATCGAGCCGCCGCCACAGGCTGCCGCCGGTGCCCGCCGCGTCTCGTGGTTGCCCCGGGCAATGGTTGTGGTGCGGTGGCGCTTGGTGATCGGCCGGCGTTCGAGGGCACGCCCGACCGCCAGCCTGGGAGGAGCGAGGGACTACCCCGCGTCGACGCCGGACTCGGCCGTGTAGCGCCCGGCCGCGATCACCTGGCGATCGTCGAGCCAGATGTCGGCCCCGATCAGCGTCATGTCGAGGTGGTAGCCCGGGCGCTCGACGCCGCCCGCCCGGCGCACCACCGGCAGGCTGAAGCCGAGCATGATGCAGCCGTAGGCGCTGTGCACCGCCGTGTTGTCGAGGTTTTCGAGCCGCCCGCGGTGGTCCACGCCGAGGTTGCAGTCCATCGACTGGTACGCCTCGGGGTAGCCGGCGGCGTCGAGCCAGCGCCGCAGCCGCCAGCCGAAGGCGGTGTCGGTGTGGACGCGCTCGATGCGCCCCGCGCGCACCTCGATCCGGGTCGGCTCCTCGACCCAGTGCCGCTCGGCGATCGGTCCCTGGAACCGCATGCCGCCGCGCATCATCAGGGTGCCCGTCAGGCCATCCGGGGGGAAGGGCACGGTGACCGAGCCCATGAACGGCGCGTCGGAGCTGCCCGGCTCCCGGCAGCCGCCGCCGATCGCGCGCCGGCGCGCCCGCTCGGGCGGATCAAGCGGCGTGGTCAGCTCGGTGCCGAGCGGCGTGCGCACGGTGATGCGTCCGGCCGCCGTCAGGAGCGCCTCGACGCGCCGCGCCCGCCGCACGATCGCCTCGTCGGGGGGGCAGGCGACGATCGTCGGGATCGAGCCGGCGTCGCCCGGCTGGGTGGCGACGCGCACGCGTGGGTCGGCCGCGATCCGCTCGGCGCTGGCGCTGTAGCCGGAGGAGACAGACAGGAGGCTCATCACGATGTCGTGGGCGAGGATGATCTCGACGAGGTGGTCCGGCAGCTCGGCGTAGGAGCGTGCCCGCGCCGGCGTCACCAGCAGGTGCGGTGAGGCGCCGAGCGCCACGGCAGCGTTGAAGAACGCCTCCAGCACGACCGGCGCCGAGCCGGTGTCCCCCAGGACGAGCGCGCGCTCAGCGGCTTGCAGCCCGCACGCCCGCCACGCGATCAGCGCAGACCGCGTCAACTCAGCCGCCCGCTCGACCATCGTCCCGCCTCCCCCGCGCCGTTCGTGTCGCCTCTCCGGCCGCTGCTCCACGGCGGCGGCTCAGTATAATGCAGGCGGGGAAGGCGGGCGGCAGGCGCGGCTCGCACGAACGGGAAGCGAGGCGCGACGAGGGGCGGCAGCACTATGGCGAGGGAGGCGGGACGCGGCGGGCGCGTCGTCGCCACGTGCAGTTGGCCGGCGCGCGGGATCCCCAAGCAGCCGCAGCCCGAGGTGCGGGTCGGGCCGCTCGGCATCGTGGGCGACTTCCACGCCGGGCCGGTCGACCGACACGCGCGCCGCGGCAAGCCGCGCCCGAACGAGCGTCAGATATCGATCGTCGCCCAGGAGGTGACGGAGGCGGTCTCGCGCGAGCTGGGGATCGAGCTCCAACCGGGCGACCTGGGCGAAAACTTCCTGGTGCGCGGCCTGGGCGACCTGAGCGACCTGCGACCGGGCGACCGCATCCGGCTGGGTGAGAGCGTCGAGGTCGAGGTCACCGCCCAAAACAAACCGTGCACCACGCTCAACGTGCTGGGGCCCGGGATCGGCCGGGCGCTGAAACGGCGGCGCGGCGTGGTCGGGGTGGTGCGCGCCCAGGGCATTGTCCGCCCCGGCGACCCGGCCGCGATCGTCCGCGCCCCCGCCTCGGAGCCCGCCTCCGCGCCCGAGCCGGCACCCGGTTCCTGATCTGACCCGGCTATCGACATAACTATGGTCGTGGTCGGGTAGGGGAGGCTGTGCCCCGCCGGCCTGGCCGTCGGCTTCAGTGATTGGTGCGGGTTGCCTTCGGCCTACGTGACCACGCCCTGTAGGCGAGGCCGTTGCCGACACGGGTTCGCCACGTCCATCAGCCGGCCAACCAAGCGGCGCACAGTCCTGCCGCACGGTCCGCACGCGGGGGGCGCGGCGTCGTTCATGGGTGCTCGACCGGCTCGGGGCGCGCCTTGCCGCTGGCCGTGTAGTGGGCCTGCGCCTCCTCGAC
Organism: Chloroflexota bacterium; assembly: GCA_042408635.1. Classification (GTDB taxonomy): domain Bacteria; phylum Chloroflexota; class UBA6077; order FW602-bin22; family JBHOQZ01; genus JBHOQZ01. Next base: position 1,403 of record JBHOQZ010000272.1, on the reverse strand, counting down.
CGAGCGCTCGGCTAGGTGGTGGAGGAGGCTGGCGAAGTAGGCTTCGCGGTGGGCGAGCCGCCAGAGCTTGGCCAGGCGCTTACGCGCCGCCTCGTCGTCGCAGAGCGTGTAGAGGGTGCGCCCGTCGAGCGGGTCGGCCACGGCCACGACGAGGCCGCAGCGCACGAGCTGGCGCAGCTTCGCCTCGGTTTGCTCGACCGAGTGGAAGCCGAGCTCCCGCGCGAAGGTCGCCGCGTCGGCGCGCAGGCCGCGCGTGCGCTTCATCAGGTGCAAGAGGTTGAACTTGGCGAGGTCGTCCACCTCGTGGCGCACGAGCGCCTCGAGGTCGGCGTCGATCGCACCGCAGAACCAGGCGGCGAGTGCCACAGGACGCTCCTTCCCCCGACGTGGATAGTCCCTTCCCCTGGATGAAGCCGGTCCTTCCCCTGCGACGCTAGCTTACACCGTTTCGGCCAGCTGACCATCGGCAATATTGCCTAGTCCATTTGGTCATCCTGCTCGCGTCGCCGGGCCGACCGGCCGGATCCGGCCTAGGTTCCGAGCAGCTCCGCCTCCGCCATCGGCCCCACCGCCACGATCACGAGATCGCGCGTCGGCGGAAAGCGCTCGAGCACGCGCCCCACATCGTCGACCGTCACTGCCTTGATCCGGTCGACCTGCTCGTCGAGCGTTTCGAGCCGCCCGCGCGAGAGCCAGGAGGTCGCGAGGTTGAACATGCGGCGGTCGGAGGCCTCGCCGTTCATCACGACGCTGCTCATCAGCTTCATCTTGGCGCGCGCCAGTTCGTCTTCCCCCACGCCCGCGCGCTCGAGCGCGGCCAGCTCGGCGCGGATCGAAGCCAGCGCCGCCGGCGCCTTGGCGGGGGCCGCGCTCGCGTAAGTTAGCACGAGCCCGGTCGCATCGAAATCGGCCAGCGAGCTGCTGACGTGTTCTGCCAGACCATTTTGATACACCGCCCAGAAGAGGCGTGAGCCGGTGGTGTCGCCCAGCACCATGGTGAGCACGTGGGCTGCGTAGGTGTCCTCGTCCTGCATGCTCACCGAGGGGAAGAGCAGGCCGATGTGCTCCTGCTGGAACTCGGGCCGCCGCTCGACGACCACCCGCGGGGTCGGTCGGTAGGGCCGGGCGTCGCGGCCGGCCTCGCCCGGCGTCCAGCTCCCGGCGGCGGCCTCGGCGAGCTCGCGCAACTGCGCCCGGTCGAACTTGCCCGCGACCGCCATCACGATGTTGTTGGGCACGTAGCGCCGCGCGTGGTAGTCGCGCATCTGCTCGACGCGCAGCGCCGAGATCGTCTCGGTCGTGCCCAGCACGCGGTGGCCGAGCGGGTTGTCTCCGAAGTAGGTGCGCATCGCCACGTCCCAGAGGACGTGCCCGGGCTGATCCTCGGCGCGCGCGATCTCCTC
>JBHOQZ010000266.1:0-1364 GCA_042408635.1 Chloroflexota bacterium | reverse complement strand
GGCTGCCTCGGGCTCGGGCGGGCCCATGCTGATCGGCCCGGCCGCGGCCCCTGCTCCCGGCGGCGCGAGCGGTCCCGCGGCGGGCGCCGGTGGCAGTGGTGCCAGCAACGTCTTCAGCGCCGGCGCGACGATCGGCCGGATCCAGGAGGTCTCGGGGGACACGATCGTCATCCAGGGGCGGGAGGGCAGTGTGACGGTGAAGCTGGCGGAGAACACGGCCGTGATGCGCCAGGCGCGCGCCGACCGGGCGCAGCTCCGCGACGGGATGAGCGTCTCGGTGATAGGCGAGAAGGAGAGCGACGGCACCGTCACCGCCCGCGCCATCACGATCCTTGGGGGCCAGGGCCAGGGCGGGGAGACCGGCACGCCGCCGCCCGCCAACGAGCCGGTCACGAGCGGCGGCTGAGCCGGGCGGCGCGACGTCGCGCCGCGCGGGCCGGCCCTGCTACCATGCGCGCACACCGGGGTGCGTGAACCGGGGCAACGTGGGCGCGGAGGCGTGGCGATGGCGGACTGGGTCGGGCAGGTGAAGCTGCTGGCGGCGGGAGTGCTCGGCGCGATGCTGCTGGCCGGCGTCGGCTTGCAGCTCTCGGTCACGCCGAGCTACCCGCTCATCACGCGCCCGACGCCCACGCCGACGCCGGCGCCCTACACCTGGAACGACCCGCGCGTGACGAGCCGCACTGTGACCCTGGCCCAGGCTCAGGCCAACGCCACCTTCCGCATCCTGCGCCCGACGCTCCTTGGTAACGCCGACCCCGCCTCGGTGACGGTCCACGAGGCCGAGCACCGCGTGCTGGGAGTCCAGCAGACCTACCTCTACACGCCCACGCGCGGCGTGGCGCCGGTCTCGATCTGGATCCGGCAGTCGCCGCTCAGCGACTTCTACAACCGGGGCTTTTTTACCCAGAATGTGACGGGCACGGTCACGCTCGAGATGTCGGGCGGCCGGCAACAGCCAGCCACGGTCACACGCAGCCAGTTCGGCACCAGCCTGAGCTGGACCGATCAGCAGGGCTCGTTCACGATCTCCGCGCGGGGCGCGGACCTGCCCGTCGAGCACCTGGCCCAGATCGCCACCAGCCTGCGCTAGCACGCCGGCCCATCGGGCAGTACCCCGTCCCGGCTCAAGGAGGTTGCGGAAAGAGTGCGGGCAGTCCACACCCGCAAGCGGGTACCCGCCGGCTGAAGCCGGCGCGAAGGCAGGTCGCGGCCCCACCCGCTTCGCGGGTACCCGGAGCCGGCTCACGGGCGGTCGTCCTCGCCCCCGCAGGGGGCTTCGCACTCTGAGCCTGGGGGTTCCCCCCGGGCTGCTGGGCAGATGCGGTGAACGCGTTGCCATCCGCCGGGTACCCGCTTGCGGG
>JBHOQZ010000265.1:0-5572 GCA_042408635.1 Chloroflexota bacterium | reverse complement strand
TCGGCTGATGCCGGCGCGGCACCCGCGCCCACGCCGCCGAAGGGGCGAGCCCTGGGCGCCGCAACCGAACGCCGCGCCGCGACGGCACGGCGGCAGACGCCGCTGCAAGGAGGGAATCGCCCATGCCCTGGCGCGACCGGGCCAGCCTGACGCCCGACGAGGCTCGCCGCCTTCATCACGAGGCGCTCGTCATCGATACGCAGCAGCCGCCCGCGACCTCCGGTTTCCTGTTCACCGACCGCATGCGCTCGGCGCTGGCCGAGTGGAAGGCCCAGGGCTACACCCGCAGCGAGGTCGGGCACATGCTCCAGGCGCTGGCGACGCGCGAGATGCAGACTTCGCCCGAAGCGCGCGAGCAGTACCGCGACCTCTGGCGCCGGGCGGGCGTCACGGTCGCCTGCGGCACCTACTCCGGTGGCCACCGCCTGAGCGAATCGTTCGAGGCGAGCGTGCGCGCAATTGCCCAGGCGTACGCCTTCGTCGGCGCGCTCGAGGGCGAGCTCATCCCGGTGCTCAGGGCGGCCGACATCGAGCGTGCGCACGCTGAGGGCAAGTGCGGCCTCGTCCTCGACTTCCAGAACACCACGCCCTACGGGGACGACCCCAGCCGCGTCGCGCTCTTCTACAACCTCGGCATCCGCATGGTGCAGCTTACCTACAACCTCCAGAACCTCGTCGGCGACGGCTGCACCGAGGCGTGCCAGGGCGGGCTGACCTTCTTCGGCCGCGAGGTCGTGCGCGCCCTCAACGACCTCAACATCCTGGTCGACGTGAGCCACTGCAGCGAGCAGGTCGGCTGGGACGCGCTGAAGGTCTCGACCGCGCCGATCGTGGTCTCGCACTCGGCCAGCAAGGCGGTCGCCTACCACGACCGCGGCAAGAGCGACGAGCTGGCGAAGGCCGTGGCGGATCGCGGCGGCTACTTCGGCGTGGTCGTCGTGCCCGGCTTCATCTCCGAGCGCCCGGACGCCACGCTCGACGACTTCTGCCGCCACGTCGAGCACCTCGCGCGCACGATCGGCATCGACCACGTGGGCATCGGCACCGACAAGGCGGGCCCGCCCAGCTCGCGCACCGGCTCGCTGATCGAATTCCCGGCTGACATGCCGGCGCAGCACGGTGCGACGTTCGACTGGGCGGGCTTCCGCCTCGAAGAGCACCGCCTGACGCCGAACTACCGCGTCGAGGGGTTCGCCACCTTCGCCGATTGGCCTAATATCACCGTCGCGCTCGCCCGCTGGGGCTTCAACGAGGACGAGCTGCGCAAGCTGCTCGGCCTCAACTTCCTGCGTGTCTTCCGCGACGTTGTCGGTTAGGCCCCCTCCAGCTAGGTGCGGAACTAGCGGAGGGAGTGCCGCCGCCGCTCGGGGCGCGACTGCGGCTTGCCGCCGCTCAGGAACGTGTGGCTCTCTCCCGGGAAGCGCACCATCTCGGTCGGCACGCTCATGGCGCACAGCCCGGCGTACATCTGCTCGCCCTGCTCGATCGGGCAGCGGTAGTCGTCCTCCGCCTGCAGGAACAGCGTGGGCGTCTTGATACTCGGAATGTAGCTGACGGGCGAGAGCCGCATTTAGCGGTGAGCTGGGCAGGTAGATCTGCGGCTTGCTGGTGCGGTTGAAAAGGAAGGCAAGCCAGTGGCCGTCCGGCGACCAGCGTGGCGAGGAGTCGCGGTGACTGCCCGCGGTGAGCCGACAGGGTGTGGAGGCCCCCCCGAGCCCGCAATGCTGGGGGTGGTAGTGGTCGCGGTGCCTGGAGGCCGGGGGGTGGTGCCGGCCTCTGTGGGGAGTTGTGGTGTGGCAGATGGGGCGGCGCTGGCGGTGGGTGGCTCGGGCGGGTCACCCGTGAGGACGAGCCAGATGGCGGACGTATAGCTGTTGGTGTCGAGGTGCGCGCGCTTGACGGCGTAGGCAACGAAGCGGCCGTCGGGCGAGATTTCCCCGTCGGTGATCGTATCGAGCGCCAGCAGGTCCTCGGGTCGAATCGCGCGCCGCGTTGCCGGCCGCGCGAGAGTTTCCGTCACCGGCCTCCTCCCAGGCCTCTCTTCCCTCCTGGTTGAGCGTGCATTGGGGGCTAACCCGGATCAGCCCCCACCGGCCAGCCTCCCAGGCCCTGATTCGCGTGCGCCCGGCGATTGTAGGCTGCCGGTGACGGAGCCGGCAATGTCGGATCAGGCGGGTCGCGTCGCGGCGACTGGATAGTCCTCCTCGGCCAGCACCTCTTCGAGCCGGTTCAGGCTCACGACGTCCTCGTCGTAGGTGACGAGCACGGTCTTGGCTGGCACGTCGACGTCGACCGCGCGCACGCCCTCGACGCCCGCGAGCGCCTCGGTCACGGCGCGCTTGCAGTGGTCGCAGGAGATGGCGGGGACGCTCAGCAGAGTGCGGGTCATAGTGAGGCTCCTTTCGTCTTTCGCGGTGGACGTGGTTGCTTCGGCGATCGTGGTGGAATTGGTCGCTGCGGCGCCAGATCGCCGGGATCCGCGTCACCGCGAACCCCGGCGGGTGCCGGCTACTGGACCCGGACGACGAACGGCGCCGTCAGGATCCGGCCGTGGTGGTCCTGGAGCTGCGCCCACACCTTGTAGGTGCCGGGGCGGTCGAAGGTATGGTGGACCTCGATCTCCGGTCCGACCGCGCCGTCGGCGTGACCGGCGGACTCGGGGTGGCCCGCGCTCGTCTGCCCGCCGGCCGCGCCCACGGTTTCGCCGTGCTCGTGGGCGAAGGCGTTGCCGGGCTCGTCGATCACGACGACGTGCGCGGCCGCGCCGAGGTACGGCACGAGGTCGGCCACCGGCTCCCCGCTCTGCGCATCGGTGAGCCGCAGCCGCAGCACGGCCGGCTCGCCCGCGCGCAGCTCGCGCGCGCCCCAGAGCGCGACCTGCACCCCGTTCACCGACTTCGGTGTCCGGTCGGGGCTCAGCGCGGCCGGGCCGATGGCGCCGGGGTCGGCGCCCACGACCCGCTCGTCGCGCGCCAGCACCGTCGTACCGCCCGCTCGCGTGAACTCCGCCCAGAGCCGGTAGGTGCCCGCGCGTGGCAGCGTTAGGTCGACGGCGTAGCGGCCGGGCTGGCCCGTTACGGGCTGGGGGTGGACGTGCTCGAAGTCGGCCAGGTCGCGGCTGACCACGATCAGATGCACCGCCTGCGCGTGGTCGAGCACAATGTCGGAGATCGGCCGGCCGCTGCCCGCCTCGACGAAGCCGTATTCAACCCGCAACGGGCGACCCGGCTGCGGCACGCCGCCCGGCGTCGCCAGGTCCACGCGCACGCCCGCCGCCGCGGGATCGAGCACCGGGCCGCGCGTAGCCCGGACGACGTGGGCGCCGGCCATCTCGCTGGCGGTCATCTCGGTGCGGGCGAAGGCGAGCGCCGCGCCGCCGACGAGCAGCGCGACAAGGGCGATCACCGCGAGATAGCCGACTTCGCTCAGCCGCGTCGCCAGCCGAGGGTGCCGGATCTCCTCGGCCGAGGCCGGCGGCCGGAAGCCGCGCAGCCGCAGCGAGTTCGTGACGACCGAGACGCTGCTCATCGCCATCGCGGCAGCCGCGAAGACCGGGTTGAGCAGCACGCCCAGCCAGGGGTAGAGCACCCCGGCCGCGACCGGGATGAGCGCCACGTTGTAGAGGAACGCCCAGACCAGGTTCTGGCGGATCGTCGAGACGGTGCGCCGGCTGAGGGCGATCGCGGTCACCACGCCGCGGAGGTTGCCGCCGATCAGGGTAATGTCCGATGCCGCTATCGCCACGTCCGTGCCGGTGCCGATGGCGATGCCCAGGTCGGCCGTGGCTAGGGCCGGGGCGTCGTTGATGCCGTCGCCCACCATCGCCACCACCAGGCCGCGGCCCTGGAGCTCGGCGACCTTGGCCGCCTTCTCCTCCGGCAGCACCTCGGCCAGCGTTCGCTCCGGCGCGATGCCCACCCGCCGCGCCACGGCTTGGGCGGTGCGCCGGTTGTCGCCGGTGAGCAGCCAGACCTCGAGGCCAAGGGCCTCCAGCTCGCGGATCACCTCGGGCGCCTCGGGCCGCACGACGTCCGCCACCGCGATCACGCCCACCACGGCGCCGTCGAGAGCGACGAACATCGGCGTGGCGCCCTCGTCGGCCGCCCGCGCGGCAGCTGCCTCGGCGGCCGGCGTGAGCTCGATACGCCGCTCCGCCAGCAGCCGCGCGTTGCCAATTACCACGTGCCGCCCCTCGATCGTTGCCTCGATGCCGTGGCCGGGCGTGGCGGCGAACTCCGTCGCCTCGGGCAGCGACGTGAACGCCTCTCGCGCTCGCCGCAGGATCGCCTCGCCGAGCGGATGCTCGGAGCCTCTCTCGACGGCGCCGGCGAGCCTCAGCAGCTCGGGCTCGGGCACATCGGCCGTCGGCACGACTGCGACGACCGAGGGCCGACCCAGCGTGAGTGTGCCGGTCTTGTCCAGCACGATCGCGGTGATCCGGCGGGCCTGCTCGAGCGCCTCGCCGCCGCGGATCAACACGCCCAGCTCGGCGCCCTTGCCGGTGCCGACCATGATGGCGGTCGGCGTCGCGAGCCCGAGCGCGCAGGGGCAGGCGATGATCAGCACCGCGATCGCGGCCTGCAGCGCGCTGGTCAGCCGCGGCTCGGGGCCGAGCAACAGCCAGGCGACGAAGGTCAGCGCCGCCAGCACCAGGATCACCGGCACGAAGTACGACGAGACAGTGTCGGCCAGGCGCTGGATCGGCGCCTTCGACCCCTGCGCCTCCTCGACCAGCCGCACGATCTGGGCGAGCACGGTGTCCCGGCCGACCCCGGTCGCGCGGTACACGAACGTGCCGGTGCGGTTGACCGTGCCGCCGATCACCGCGTCGCCCGGGCCCTTCTCGACGGGCAGGCTCTCGCCGGTCAGCATCGACTCGTCGACCGCCGAGTGCCCGGCCTCGACGGTGCCGTCAACCGGCAGCCGCTCGCCCGGCCGCACGCGCACCAGATCGCCGACCTGCACGGTCTCGACCGGCACGTCGACGTCCTGACCGCCGCGGATCACCCGGGCGGTGCGCGCCTGAAGGCCCATGAGCGCCTTGATCGCCGCGCCGGTCTGGCCCTTCGCCCGCGCCTCGAGCCAGCGCCCCATCAGGATAAGCGCGATGATGATGACGGCGGTCTCGTAGTAGACCGCCGGCTGGAAGCCCCAGCGCAGCGCCAGGTCGGGGAAGAGCGTCACGAAGGCGCTGTAGGCATAGGCGACCGTCGTGCCCACCGCGACCAGCGTGTTCATATTTGTTGAGCCGTGCCGGGCGGCGTCCCAGGCGGCGCGGTAGAAGCCGGCCCCGGCCCAGAACTGGATCGGCGTGGCGACGAGGAAGAGCAGCACGTTGAGGTCGCGGTGCGGGATGCCGATCGGCAGGTACATCGCGGCCATCATCAGCAGGCCGGCGACCAGGCTCACCGTGAACTTGCGCCGCAGGTCCGCGATCTCGCGTCGGCGCGCAGCCTCGCGCGGATCGTCGGGCTCCGCCGCCTCGGTCCGGGCGGTCGGCTCGGCAGTACCCGTCCCCGCGGCGCCCGGCGCGGCCGCCTGTCCATCGACCCCCGGCGCGGCATCGGTCGCG
>JBHOQZ010000259.1:0-1120 GCA_042408635.1 Chloroflexota bacterium | reverse complement strand
CCGGCTGCGGCTGGCGAGGTCGCGGGGTTGGGGTGAAACTTTCGAAAAGAGCATCCCGGTGGACGCCTCCGGGGCGCCGGCGTCGCAGGCGTTCGCCACGCTGAACGTCTCGCCCGAGGGGCGCGTCTATGCGGCGTGGCTGGACGGGCGCGACCGCGGCGCAGGACACGCCGGTTCGGCGGCGCTGTATCTGGCGCGGTCGGCGGACCGGGGCCGCTCGTTCGAGCCCAGCGTTCGCGTCGCCGCCGACGTCTGCCCCTGCTGCCGGCCGGCGATCGCGTTCACCGGCGCCGAGACCGTGCATGTGGCCTTTCGCGGCGTCACCGCCGGCCAGATCCGTGACATTTTCATCGCCACCAGCCGCGACGGCGGCGCCCGTTGGGACGAGCCGGTTCTCGTCGCCGAGGACAACTGGCGCATCCACGGCTGCCCGCATTCCGGCGCCTCACTGGCTGTGCTCGGCGGGCGCCTGTTTGTCAGTTGGTATACGGTTCGGGAGGGCAAGGGAGCGATCTATTACGCCTGGTCGGACGACGGAGGGCGGAGGTTTTCCCCGCGCCGGCTGCTTTCTGACGGCGTCAAAGACGCCAACCACCCCCAACTGGTTCCGGCGGGCGACTCGATCCTGGCCGTCTTCCAGGGGCGCGAGCCGGACCGGAATCAGGGCTGGGGCAAGATCGGCGTCTACTACCGCGAGATCGGCGCCGGCGGCGAGGCTGGCTCGCTTGTGCGTCTCGAGCCGGTGCACGCCAGCGCTTCCTATCCCGCGATCGCTTTCGGCCAGCCGGATCAACTCTTTCTGGCGTGGACGGAGCCGGCCGAAGAGTCCGGCCATCGGGTCGTGCTCGTTCGCGGGCGGCGGGGCGCCCGCGCCAGCGGAGGCGGCGATGCGCGTTGAACGTTGCCTGGCGGCTTTCCTCCTGGTGAGCGCTCTGGCCTTGGCGCAACACTATAGCGGCGCCCTGCTGGGCGTCGTGACCGATCCGTCCGGCGGCGTCGTCGCGGAGGCGGAGGTCACTGCCGAGCAGGCCGGCGCCGCCTGGCGCCGCACCACCCACACCGACGCTCAGGGGCGCTACCAACTGACGCAGCTTCCTCTCGGCGAGTATACGCTGCGTTG
>JBHOQZ010000257.1:0-1026 GCA_042408635.1 Chloroflexota bacterium | reverse complement strand
GCGCCGACAATACTGAGGGGGCAACCTCTTGGGACGATAGGTCGATGCCAGGAGCTTCTTTTCATTTAACCCATTTCGCGGCGCGCGGCGTCTCGTCACGCCCACGAACCATCTCCCGGCGCAGTATGATGCGCCGGGTTTCTTGATTCCTGGGAGGTGTTCCGTGGCTTCCTCACCTGTCCCCGCCACCTGGTCCGATCCTGAGGCCGAGCGCCGTCTCCTCGACGCCGTCTCGGTCAATGTGGCCGCCTGGCCGCTCATCGAGCGGTTCAGCACGCTCGTCCGCGAGGCGGGCAGCGACGATGAGCTGGCCGCCTTCGGTGCGATCGCCGAGCGCCTCGATGCCTGGGGCATCCCGTATACGCTCCACCGGCCGACCCTCCTCATTAGTCTGCCGCGCGGGGCCGAGCTGCGCGTCACCGCGCCCGAGGCCGCTCGGCGTGAGGTCCATGCCAAGGTGCCCGCCTTCGCCGCCAGCACGGGACCGACCCCGATCGAGGGCGAGCTGGTCTACATGCAGACCGGCTACGCCACCACGGTGGCCGACTTCTTCGCCTCCGACGTGCGCCGTGGTGATGCGCCTGACCTGCGCGGCAAGATCGTGGTCACCGAGGGGCGGTCCGCGCCGCAGAAGGTAGCCGACGTGGCGGCGCTGGGCGCGCTCGCCCAGATCTACGCCAATCCCGGCACCCTGATCCACGAGGGGATCTGCACGACGATCTGGGGTGCGCCCGACCTCGACAGCGTCGGTCGTCTGCCGACCGCGGTCGTGGTGACGGTGAACCGCGCCGACGGCGCGGCGCTGATCGAGACGGCCAGGGCGGGCGGCGCACGGGCGGCGATTCGCACGGAGGTCGACACCGGCTGGCGGCCCTGCCCAGTGCTCGTGGCCGAGATTCGCGGCGCCGTGGTGCCCGACGAGTTCGTGCTGTTGCACGGCCACCTCGACTCGTGGCACGTCGGCGTCGGCGACAACGCGGTCGGGGACGCGACCATGCTCGAGGTCGCGCGGCTGCTGGCGCAGCC
>JBHOQZ010000255.1:0-13094 GCA_042408635.1 Chloroflexota bacterium | reverse complement strand
GGTCGGTGATGAGCAGCACCACCGCGGTGGCGGGCGTGACGCGCTGCACCCGGCCGACCAGGCCGAGCGGCGTCACCACCACCATGCCCGGCTTCACCCCATCGTTTCGACCGCGATCGATCGTGACGGCGCGCACCAGGTTGACCGGGTCCCAGGCGATGATGCGGGCCGGTAGGAAGGTGTCCTGCGGCCGCTCGCGCACGAAGCTGAGGAGCAGGCGCAGGTCGTAGTTCTCGCGCTCGAGCTCGATGATCCGCGCCTTGAGCGCGTCCTGCGCCTCGACCTGCGTGCGCAGCCGCACGTTCTCGTTGTGGAGCTCGGTCACCTGGCCGAGCGCCTCGAAGAACCCGCCGACACCGCTGCCCAGCGTCATCAACACCTGCTGGACGGGGCTGAGCGCCTGGCCGATGTAGCCGATGGCGTCGCTGCTGGCGTCGACGCGGAAGGCGGCGCCCCCGCCGATGAGCAGGACGAGCGAGAGCGCGATGACCACGAGCCGGTTCACGCCGCCAACCATCCGCAGGCTACGGTCTCCACCGCCTCCACCTAGCGCGGGAAGCGCGAGTGCGTCACCTGCACTTCGACCTTGGGCAGCAGATTCACCTCTTTGAGCGCTTCGCCGGTGCCGCGCACGACGCAGCCGAGCGGGTCGTCCGCGACGTAGACCTGCATCTTGGTCTCCTGGGCGAGCCGCTTGTCCAGCCCCTTGAGCAGGGCGCCACCGCCCGCCAGCACGATCCCCTGGCTCATCAGGTCCGCGATCAGCTCGGGCGGCGTCTCCTCGATCGTCGCCTTGACCGCGTCGACGATCTGCACGATCGAGCCGGCGATCGCCTCGCGCACCTCGAGGCTGCTGATCTCGGTGCTGCGCGGCAGGCCGGTGACCAGGTCGCGCCCGCGCACCGTCACCGTCTGCTCCGGCTCCATGGGGAACGCCGAGCCGATGGCGATCTTCACCTCCTCGGCCATGCGCTCGCCGATCAGGAGGTTATGCTTCTGGCGCACGTAGTGGATGATGTCCTGGTCCATGGCGTCGCCGGCGACGCGGATCGAGCGGCTCACGACGATGCCGCCGAGCGAGAGCACGGCCACCCCGGTCGTGCCGCCGCCGATGTCCACGATCAGGCTGCCAGTCGGCTCGGTGATCGGCAGTCCGGCGCCGATCGCGGCGGCCATGGGCTGCTCGATCAGGTGCGTCTCGCGCGCGCCGGCGAGCTTGGCGGCGTCCTTCACCGCCATCTTCTCGACCTCGGTCACCCCCGAGGGGATGCCGATGACGACGCGCGGGCGCGCCAGCGACCAGGAATCGTGCGCCTTGCGGATGAAGTAGCTGAGCATCTGCTCGGTGACGGCGAAGTCGCTGATGACGCCGTTGCGCAGCGGGCGCACCGCGATGATCGAGGCAGGGGTGCGCCCGACCATGCTCTTGGCCTCAGCGCCCACCGTCAGCACCTTGCGCGTCTTGGCGTTGATGGCAACGACCGAGGGCTCGTTGATGATGATGCCCTTGCCGCGCACCAGCACCAGCGTGTTCGCCGTGCCCAGGTCGATGCCGATGTCCTTTGAGAACCACCCGAGGAACGTGTCCCAGGGTCGGAAGTTGAAGCGTCCCAAGCCGTCTCCCAGCGACAGGCCACCACGCCAACGGCCGGCGGTGGGCGTGCACGCCGGCGCTTCTCCGGTCTGCGGTGCCGACGAACCCCGCCCCGGCTGGGCCGCCTGCGCCGGCACACTCGCCCCCATGCGACCGCGCCGTTCCTGCCAGGGGCGCGGTCCGGCGCGATTATAGCACAGCCCTTCGCAGCCGGGCACCGCGCGCGGCGCGCACCATGATGGGTGTCGATCGAGGACACGTGCCGCTGCACGCTGGCGCAGCCTGGAGCGCGGGGCCGCTCAATCGGCGACATGGGCCCGGGCCGAGGCCGCCGCCGGCTCGTGCCAGGGGCGCCGCGCGAGCAGGAGCATGGGGTAAGCGAGCCCGAGCGCCGCCCCGTAGAGGAGGTGGCGCACCAGCTCGCCCGCGGCCGGCAGCAAACCTGCCTCGAGCCGCAGACCGAACGCGCCTGCGCCCAGCAGCGGCAGCCAGACGAACCAGGAGACGAGCGTCGGGGCGATGGCGAAGAGCGTGCCCTTGAGCCAGTCGGGCAGGTGGAGCCGCGGCTCGACGGCGAAGGCGTAGACCACCGCCCAGACGATGCCGCTGATCGCCAGCAGCAGGATTGACAGCGGCGCGAAGGCGACGCCAAGCAGCGTGTTTCGCCCGAAGGCGATCGGCGAGACAGCGCGCAGCAGCGTGAGGCCGGGCAGGTCCCAGCCGAACTCTGCAAAGGCGATCAGCAGGCTGCCGATCACCAGCGCCATCTCGAGTGTCGCCAGGAGCCCTGCCAGCCCAGCTGCCTCGAGCTTGCGCTGCCAGGGCTGTTGGAAGGCGAGGGCGCGGCGTTCGGGCAGGACGCTGCGGTGGATGCGCCAGGTGAGCAGCGCCAGCGCCACCAGCACCACCAGCGACAGCACCAGCCGGCCGGTCAGGCGTGGGTGGTGCAGCAGCTCAATCACCGTCGGCCCGAAGAAGTAGCCGACGCCGACCCAGATGACGGCGTAGAGCCCCGCGCCCACCATCAAGGCCGGCAGGAAGGTGCGGTAGGGCACCTGAAAGACACCGGCCGCCAGCGGCGTCGCGATGCGCAGCCCCGGCGCGACGCGACCCACCACGATGGCGGCGAAGGCGTTGCGCGCCACCCATGACTCCGCCACGGCCAGCTTGTGCTCATTCAGGTGGAGGAACCGCCCGTAGCGCAGGATCAGCGGCCGGCCGCCGCGCCGCGCCAGCAGGTAGAGCGTCGAGGCGCCGATCACCGTCGCCAACTCGACCAGCCCCAGCACGTCCAGCAGGTGGCTCTCGCCAAGGTGGACCCGGTAGCCGGCCCAAATCAGGATGAGGTCGCCGGGCAGCGGCAGCGGCACACCGCTCTCTTCGATGAGGATGACGACGAAGAGCGCCAGGTCGCCCCACTGCTCGACGAACCGCAGCAGCGCGTTCGCCAGCGTCTCCCACACGCCCTGCTTCTCCCCGGGTCAGCCAATCCCCATGTTGCACCGGCTTGCCGACCCTCGGCTTGACTCGCCCACCCACCCATTGGCAAATTGCACACCAGGCGCCCGGACCGCTGCGGATCAGGATAGCCTACTTGTGCACTGCCCGGAGCAGCGCCTCATGGCGCGCGACCAGGAGCAGGCAGGCGAGCACGAGGAACGGGCCGAGCACGGCCAGCCCGAGCCGCTCGGCCAGGAACCCGCCGAGGCCCGGCAGCGCCGCCAGCCCGACCGCGCCCACCCCCACTTGAAAGCTGATCGCGTTGCGCGCGGACCGCTCGCCCAGCCGTCCCGGCGTGGCGCCGATGAGCGCCGGGTAGACCGGGGCGGCCGCGAAGCCGAGCACGGCCAGCGCCACCAGACCCGCCGCGCCGGGGCTCAGCCACATCACGGTCGCGCTCGCGAGCATCGCTAGCAGGCTCGTTCGCACCAGGACGGCGGCCAGGAGGCGGCTGGCGACCACGCCGAACAGCACGCGCCCGCCCGTGAAGCAGCTCCAGTAGGCGCTAACCCAGAGCCCGGCCACCACGGCCGACACGCCCCGCGCCTCGGTGAACAGCGTGAAGCTCCACTGGCCCGCCGTCGCCTCCACGCCCGCATAGACGAAGAAGAGCGCCAGGCTGAGGCCGAGCGGCAGCGGCGGGATCGGCGGAATCGGTCGCCCGGTCGCCGCGGCGGGCGCCGGGCCGGCCTGGCTGGGCGCGTCTTCCCAGCGTCGGGCAGTGAGCAGGAAGGCGAGCCCGAGCGCGGCCGCCACGGCCGCGACCAGGAGGTAGCCGAGCCGCCAGGACTGATCCCGGTCGAAAACGGCCGCCATCACCAGCGGGCCGAGCGCGGCGCCGAGTCCGTAGGCGGCGTGGAGCCAGTTGAGCAGTCGCGGCGAGAAATGGAGCGCGGCGTGCGCGTTGAGCCCGGCGTCGATCGCCCCCGCGCCCAGGCCGCCTACCAGCACCACCGCCACCATCGCCGCCCAGCTCGGCGCCAGCGCGAGGCCGGCGAGGCCGGCCGCCGAGAGGAATGCACTCAGAGCGAGCAGGCGACCGATCCCGAGGCGCCTCACGGTCCAGCCGCTGGCAAAGCTGGTGGTTAGAGCGCCCGCCACCCCCACCAGCAGCTGGAGGCCGAGGCCGTCCAGCGGCACGCCGAACTCGGTCGGGATCGAGGGCCACGCCAGCCCGAGCAACCCGTCGGGCAGTCCCAGGCTGACGAACCCGAGCAGGCTCAGCCCGCGTACACCCGGCCGATCGAGCGCGCGAGCGCGGGGTGATCCGACGGCCCCTCACCGCTCGTCGCGGCATCCGGTTGCCTATCCGCCCTCCCCGCGCCGCCTGCCCGGTCCGCTGCAGCGGCCACCAGGTCGCCCGTTCGCCCCTCGATCACGGCTCCCCCGGACGAGCTTCCTCCCGTTGAGGGAGCAGTCAGGCGGGACGTCTGCCGGCGTTACATGACGGTTCCGGAGCCGCCCGCCGCCAGCCCGTTGAGCGCCGGCGCCCCGTCCCCGAGGGTCGCCGGCGCTCGGCCGACCGCCTGGCCGCGCCGGTCAGCTTGGAGGTCAGGCGAGCCGGGTGACCGCCGCGGGTAGCTGGCCGGGCCACGCGTCCGGCCGATCGGCGCGCCGCAGCGGTGGGTGGGTAGGGCGCCGCTACCCCGGCACGACGATCGCCCGGGCGACGCTCCCCTGTCCGGCCGCCCACTCTGCCGCCTCAAACGCCTCGTTGATCCGCTCGAGCGGGAACTTGCTGGCCGCCAGCTTGTGGAACGGGTAGGCGTCTTGCCGCCGCGACAGCCAGTCGAGCGCGAGCGGGATCGCCCAGCGCTCGTAGGCAAGCACGCCCATCAGCGTCTTGGGCAGGCGCACGGCGTCGTGCGGCACGATCTCGGTCTTGAGGCCGGGCACGATGTTGCCCATCATCAGGTAGCGCCCGCCAGGCCGCAGCAGCTCCAGCCCCTCCTGCACCACCGCCGGCACCCCCGCCACCTCGATGCACAGGTCCGCGCCGTGGCCGCGTGTCAGCTCGCGCACGCGCTCGACGCGCTCCTCGCGCGCCGGCAGCGCCTTCAGGTCGATCGTCTCGTCGGCGCCGAACTCGCGCGCGAGCGCAAGCCGCTCGGGGACCGCGTCGATGGCGATCACCCGGCCGGCGCCAAGGTCGCGGGCGACGGCGCAGGCGTAGAGCCCGAGGCCGCCCGCGCCCTGCACGACCACCACGTCGCCCAGCCGCACGCCGATCCGGTCGAGGCCCTGGACAACCTGGGCGAGCGCGCAGTTGACCGGCGCGACCAGCTCATCCGGCACGTTGTCGGGCACCTTGAAGATCCACTGGTCGCGTTGGAGGTAGTAGTACTCGGCGTAGCCGCCCATGAAGTGCGGGTCATCGTCAGCGGTGATCTCACGCCGGAACCGGTAGCGGTTGCTGCAGCCGCTTGACCCAGACAGGCAGAGCCAGCATTCGCCGCAGTTGACGAAGTAGTTGTAGGCGACGCGGTCGCCCTCACGCAGTGGCTGGCCGAGCGAGTCGCGCGTGCGGTGGCTACCTAGCTTTGCCACGACGCCGGTATGCTCGTGACCTGGCACCGTCGGCGTCTTCGAGAACCATGGCACCTCACCACGCCACATATGCAGGTCGGAGCCGCAGACGCTCGCCATGGTGATGCGGATCAGGATTTCGTCGGGCTTCGGGTCGCGCACCGGGTACTCGCGAATTTCGATCCGGGCGCCTGGCTCGGGCACTACGGCTGCCTTCCCCTTCATCCTCTCCTCCCTCGTGTGAGCCTGAATAGCGCTGCCGGGACGCGGGTCAGGTGTCGCCCGGCGGCGCTGAGCCGGCCAGGGCGTCCGCCCGCTGCTCGACGCGCGGCGGTCGCCTGATGCCCAGCTCGGCCAGCACCGCCTCGGTGTGCTCGCCCAGGCGCGGCGCCGGCCGGTAGCCGCGTCGTCCGTCGCGGCCGAGGTGGATCGGAGAGGCGACTTGCTTGACCGGCCCGATGCCGGGGTGCTCGACCTCGACGACTGTACCGCGGGCCGCCGTCTGCTCGTTCTCGAGCGCCTGGGCGACGTTGTAGAGGTGGCCGGCCGGCACGCCCACCGACTCGAGCCGCGCCAGGATCGCGTCGCAGGTCTCGTTGCGCGTCACATCCTCGATGTGGGCGATCAGCTCGCGCTCGTGCTGCTTGCGTGCCGGATTGTCCTTGAAACGCGGGTGGTCAATCAGCCACTCGAGCCCGAGCGCCTGGCAGAAGCGCCGCCAGAGGCCGGCGTTGGTCGCGCCAATGGTGACGTAGCCATCGGCGCAACGGATCGCCTGGTAGGGGGCGGCGTTGCGGTGGGCCGAGCCAAGCCGAGTCGGGATCTCACCGGTGCCCCAGTAGCCCGAGCTCTCCCAGACCTCGAGCGACAGCGCGCACTCGTAGAGGCTTAGGTCGATGTACTGGCCTTGGCCGGTGCGCAGCCGCTCGATGTAGGCGGCCAGGATCGCGGTGGCGGCATAGAGCGCTGTGGTCAAGTCGGTAATCGGCACGCCGCACTTCACCGGCGGACTGCCCGGATCGCCGGTGATGCTCATGATGCCCGAGACGCCCTGCACGATGAGGTCGAGGCCGGCGCGGTTGCGCCAGGGGCCGGTCTGGCCCCAGCCCGAGATCGAGCAGTAGATGATGGCGGGGTTGACGGCGCTGACCGCGTCGTAGCCAAGGCCGAGCGCTTTCATGGCGCCGGGGCGCAGGTTCTCGATCAGCGCGTCGCTGCGCGCGCAGAGCTGCAGAAAGGCGTCGCGGTCGGCCGGTTCCTTCAGGTCGAGGGCGACGCTGCGCTTGCCGCGGTTGAGCTGGAGGAAGCCGAGCGCCTGCCCACCTGCAAAGGGCGCCTTGTGGCGCGAGTGGTCGCCCCCCTCGGGGCTCTCGATCTTGACGACGTCGGCGCCGAGATCGGCCAGCGTCACGCCCGCGAACGGCGCGGCCATGAAGTTGCCGACCTCGATTACCCTGAGTCCGCTCAGCGGTCCCGCCATGGTCGTGTCTCCTTCCAACCTGCCAGGGGGCGGCCGCCGCGCCCACCCCGTGGGCGGCGACGCTCCGGTTTGGACTCGGAGCGCCGCTCAGCGGCCGGTGAAGCGCGGCCGCCGCTTCTCGAGGAAGGCGCGCCGCCCCTCACGGTAGTCGTCGCTCTCGAACTGGTCGGCGGAGAGCTCGAGGTGGTTGCCCGTCTCCTTGAACCAGGGATCGCGCAGGGCGCGCTCGACACCCCACTTCGCCCAGCGGATCGAGCGCGGCGCGTTCTCCCCGACGCGCAACGCCCAGGCGTAGGTCTCGGCCTCGAGCTCGGCCACCGGTACCACGCGGTTGACCAGGCCCGCCGCCAGCGCCCACTCGGCGTCGAAGTGATCCCCGGAGTAGAGCAGCTCACGTGCCCTAGCCGGCCCGATCAGCCAGGCCAGGCGCTGGATCTCGCTCAGATCCACCTGGATCGAGAGGCGCGCGGCGGGGATGCCGAAGCGCGCGCCGTGCGCAGCGAAGCGCAGGTCGCAGCCAATCGCCAGCTCGCAGGCGCCACCGAGGCAGTTGCCGTAGATCATCGCCACCACCGGCTTGGGCACGCTGGCCACCGCCTCGATGGCGTCGTGGACGAGCCGCTGGTAGGCGACGCCGCGCTCGCGCGTCGAGCGGTGCTCGTCGAACTCGGTGATATCCGCGCCTGCGCTGAAGGAGCGCTCGCCCTCCCCCCGCAGCACGATCACGCGGACCGCGTTGTCGGCGCCCAGCGCCTCGGCGGTTTCGCGGATGGCGCGCCACATCGCCACGTCGATCGCGTTGTGGCGCTCCGGGTTCGCGAGCGTGATCGTCGCGATGGTGCCCTGCCGCTCGACCCGAACTTCGCCCACGCCCTCGCCTCGCCCCCACCAGCGTTCCAGGGACGATTATACCGCGCCCTCTCGAACCCGACCCAGCCCGGTGGCGGGAGGGAGCGACGCCGACCGGCCCTGCTATACTCACTCCTGCGAAGCTGCGAGGGTGAGGGGAGCGCATCAGCATCATGGGAGTGACGGGATTCGAAGTCGTCGTCGTCGGTGGCGGCGTGATCGGCAGCTCGATCGCGTATCACCTCGCCCGGCAGGGGCGTCGCACCCTGGTGGTCGAAGAGGTCGCGCCGGCCGTCGAGCCGGCTGCCTCATGGGCGTGCGCCGGCGGGGTCCGGCGGCAGGGACGCCACCACGCCGAGGCCCGGCTCGCCAGCGAAGCCATCGCACGCTGGCCGAGCCTCGAGCAGGAGCTCGAAGCGGAAATGGGCTACCGCCAGGGCGGCAACCTCTACGTCGCCGAGGGCGACGATGCGGCCGAGGTGATCGCCAGCTTCGTCCGCCGCCAGCACGAGAACGGCTTCACCGACGTGAGCGCCCTGGATCGCAAACAGGCGCTCGAGCTCGTACCCGGGCTGGCGGAGACGGTGCAGGCGGCCAGCTACAGCCCCGCCGATGGTCAAGCCGATCCGGCGCTGACCACCCGCGCCTTTGCCGCGGCGGCCGAGCGGCTGGGCGCCACCTACTGGAATGGGACGGCTGCCCGCTCGATCCTCACGGCCGGGGAACGGGTGATCGGGCTGCGGACCGATCGTGGCGACGTCGCCGCCGAGCACGTGGTCCTGGCGGCCGGTGCCTGGAGCGCCGAGCTGGCGGCCACCGTCGGGCTCCGGCTGCCGGTGCGGGCCCGCGTGCCGCAGATCCTGATCACGAGTCCCGGGCCGCCGGGTACGCTGATCCCGGTCCTGGGTTCGCAGAATCGGCGCCTGTCGTTGAAGCAGCTTCGCGACGGCTCGTTCATGCTCGGCGGCGGCTGGCCGGGGGTGCTCGGCCCCGACCGGCGTGCCTACGCTATGCTCGAGGCGAGCATCCAGGGCGGCTTCGCGGCGGCGGTGGCGGTGCTTCCAGCCGTCGGCCAGCAAACGATCGTGCGCCGGTGGTGCGGCCTGGAAGCGCAGTGCCTCGATGAGATCCCGCTCATCGGGCCTGCTCCTGGCATCGCCGGCCTGTACCTTGCGACGGGCTGCTCCGGCCACGGCTTCGCCATTGCCCCGGCCATCGGCCGGGCCCTGGCCGACCAGCTCGCCGGTCGGCCGACGCCCGAGCTGGACGGCCTCGACCCCAGCCGGATCGCGGCGTTCGATCCGGTCGAGGTCGAGCGCTTCGTGAGCGACACGACGCCGGCCAGCCTGGCGATCGGCTAGCTCGCGGGCCCCGCGACCTGGGCGCTGAGGGGGAGGACCGATGACACGGACCTTTGCCAGGCTCGCTACGGGCCTCAGCACCGATCTGGTCCGGGAGCTGATGCAGCCCACGCTCCGCCGCGACTATGCGCTGTTCTTCCGCCACCTCATGGCCATCAACCGAGCCCACGTCGTCATGCTCGCGGAGCGCGACATCCTCGACGTGCCGGGCGCGGCGCGGATACTTCAGGGGCTGGCCGAGGTCGAGCGCACCCTGGGCCCCGACTCGCTCCACGAGGAGCTCGACCTGTACTTCAACGTCGAGCGTGCGCTCGGCGAGCGGATCGGTCCGGTCGCCGGTCGGCTGCACACGGCGCGGAGCCGCAACGACCTGCAGGCCGGCTATCAGCGCCTCGCCGTCCGCGAGGCGCTCGCCGGGCTGGCCGAGGACGTCCTGGCGCTGCGCGCGGCGCTGCTCGACCTCGCCGAGCGGCACGCCGAGACGGTCATGCCGGGCTACACGCACGGCCAGCCCGCCCAGCCGATCACGTTCGGCCACTATCTGCTTGGCGTGCACGACGCCTTCGCCCGCGACTGGGAGCGGCTCGATCTGGCCTGGCAGCGCACGAACCGCTCACCGCTCGGTGCCGGGGCACTGGCGACGACCGGCTTCCCGATCGACCGGCGGCTCGTGGCCGAGCTGCTGGGCTTCGACGGCCTGATCGAGAACTCGCTGGATGCGGTCGCCTCCCGCGACTACCTGCTGGAGGGGCTCGCGGCGTGCGTCGGCGTCGCGAGCACCGCCAGCCGGATCAGCGCCGACCTGATCACCTGGTCCGCCTGGGAGTACCGGTTCGTTGAGGTCGCCGACGGCTACGCCCGCGGCAGCAGCATCATGCCGCAGACGAAGAACCCGCTGGCTGTCGAGCACACGCGCGCCAAGCTCGCCCATGTGCTGGCGGCGTTCACCTCGGTCGCGGCGCTCACGAAGGGTTTGCCCTTCACCCACAGCCGGGACACCGGCAGCGAGGCATTCCACCTCGCCTTCGACGGCTTCGCCCAGACGGGGCTGACGGCACGCATCCTCGCCGCGGCGCTCGCCACGCTCGTGGTCCACCCCGAGCGCATGGCCGCCGCTGCCGAGCAGGGCTACAGCACGGCGACCGAGCTGGCCGACACCATCGTGCGGCGCTGCGGCCTGCCCTTCCGCATCGCCCACGAGATCGTGGGGTCGGTCGTCGCGCGAGCGATCAGGGACCACCGCTCGGTCCGCGACTGGACACTTGACGACATACGCGAGACGGCGGTCGAGCACGGGGCCGATGTCTCGGCGTTGACCGCCGATGAGCTGCGAACGGCTTTGGAGGCGACGCGCAACGTCGCGGTCCGCGCCGTGCCGGGCGGGCCGGCGCCGGCGGAGGTGCGGCGCATGCTCGCGGCCAGGCGAGCGGCGTTCGCCAGCGAACAGGCGCGTCTGGCGAGCCGGCGCGAGCAGATGGACCACGCGGGGCGGCGCCTGGCGGCGCGCGTGGCCGAACTGACCGGGCCAGCCGGTCGAGATCGAGGGCTGGTCTAGCGGAGAGCGCAGCACGAACGAGCCGCCGCCGGGGCGGCTCCAGCCGCCCCGGCGGGAGAGGGCCGGGGCAGGGGAGAGGCCGGGATGAG
This sequence comes from Chloroflexota bacterium, assembly GCA_042408635.1. Classification (GTDB taxonomy): domain Bacteria; phylum Chloroflexota; class UBA6077; order FW602-bin22; family JBHOQZ01; genus JBHOQZ01. The sequence continues at coordinate 2,140 of JBHOQZ010000255.1, read as the reverse complement.
CCGCTACGTGTTGCAGAGGGTGCTGATGCTCGTGCCGGTGCTGCTCGGCGTCTCGCTCATCGTCTTCGCGATCCTGAAGCTCATCCCCGGCGACCCCGCCCGCGTCATGGCGGGCCTGGATGCGAGCGCGGCGGACGTCGTGAACATCCGCGGGGAGCTGGGCCTGGACCGGCCGCTCCACGTCCAATACGCCCGGTTCCTCGGCAATGCCCTGGTCGGCGACTTCGGCCGGTCGATCCGGAGCAAGCGGCCGGTCCGCGACGAGATCGCCAACACGCTGCCGGCCACCGTCCAGTTGGCCGTGGTCTCGATGGCGGCGGCCATCGTCTTCGGTGCCGGGCTTGGCATCGTCGCGGCTACCCATCAGTCCAGCCTGTGGGACACGCTGGCGATGGTGCTGGCGCTCTTCGGGATCTCTGTCCCGATCTTCTGGCTGGGCCTGATGCTGATCCTGGTGTTCGCCGTCGTGTTGGGCTGGCTGCCGGCCCAGGGGCGCGGCGGACCGGAGCACCTGATCCTGCCCGGTCTGACGCTGGGGGTGGCGTCGGCCGGCATCATCGCGCGCATGATGCGCGCGAGCCTCCTCGAGGTGCTGCGCCACGACTACGTGCGGACCGCCCGGGCCAAGGGGCTCGGTGAGTGGCTCGTGGTGATGCGGCACGCCCTCAAGAATGCGTCGATCCCCGTCGTGGCGGTGGTCGGGCTCCAGTTCGGCCAACTGCTCGGCGGGGCGGTCATCACCGAGACGGTGTTCGCCTGGCCCGGCATGGGACGGCTCGTCGTCGAGGGGATCAAGTTCCGCGATTTCCCTGTCGTCCAGGCGAGCATCCTGCTGCTGGCGTTGCTATTCTCGCTGGTCAATCTCATGGTCGATCTGCTCTACGCCTACCTCGACCCGAGGATCAAGTATGGCTGAGGTTTCCTCGGCCCGGATCGCTGCCCGCACGGTCGGCGCGTCGCGTCCCCGACCGCGGCTGCGCGAGACGCTGCGCCGGCTCGGCCGGAGCCCCAGCGCCGTGGTCGGGGCGGTGCTCGTCGGCGTCTTCGTCGCGCTGGCGCTGGCGGCCCCGCTGATCATGCCGCACGACCCGTATCGCCAGAACCTCATGCTGGCCCTGGAGCCGCCGTCGGCGCGGTTCTGGCTGGGCACCGACGAGCACGGCCGGGACATCCTGAGCCGGTTGCTCGCCGGCGCGCAGGTCTCCCTCTCGATGAGCCTGGCTACCGTGGCCCTGTCGCTCGTCGTCGGGGCCGGCCTGGGGCTGGCCGCTGGCTACTACGGCGGCTGGGTGGACGCACTGGTCATGCGCTGCATGGACGTACTCCTGGCGCTGCCGGGTGTGCTGCTCGCGATCACGGTGATCGCCGTCCTTGGCGTGGGCATCGAGAACGTCATCGTGGCGGTCGCCATCTCCTCCGTGCCGGTCTTCACCCGGCTCGCGCACGCCTCGACGCTCAGCGTGCGCGAAATGGAGTACATCAGCGCCGCGCGGGTGATCGGCGTGCCCGATCGGCAGATCCTGCTGCGCCACCTGCTGCCGAACATCACGGCGCCGCTGATCGTCATGACCACCACACGCATCGCGGCAGTGATCTTGACCGCGAGCGGCCTCAGCTTTCTGGGCCTCGGCGCGCAGCCGCCCAGCCCCGAGTGGGGCGCCATGCTCAACGCCGGGCGCTCCCACCTGACCAGCAACCCGCACGTCGCGGTGTCACCGGGGGTGGCGATCATGCTGGTCGTCCTGGGCTTCAACTTGCTCGGCGACGGCCTCCAGGACGTGCTCGATCCCAGGTTGCGAACCTAGGTTGTTGGCGGTGTGACGCGGCGGCCGAACCGCCGCGCAGTACCTGACAGCCGGCAGCCGGCGGCTCGCGAGGAGGTGTCTAGGCGACTGTCGGGGCCGACGACAGGCAGATGCTCGGCGTTGAAGGCTCTAGCGGAGAAGGAGGACAGTCATGGAGCCCGCCAGCCCGGTTCGCCGCGCCTACTCCCCGTTCACTCGCACCCACCCCGTCTCGCGACGGGCCCTCCTGCAGCGCGCGTTGGCGCTGGCCGGCGGGCTAAGCTTTGGCGGCGGCCTGCTCGCGGCCTGCGCGCCCCAGGCGCCGGCGCAGCCGGGCGCACCGGCGGGCCAGCCGC
>JBHOQZ010000254.1:0-6525 GCA_042408635.1 Chloroflexota bacterium | reverse complement strand
CCGCTCGCTGGCGGAGAAGTGGCGCGGTCGCCGGTACCCGATCGCGAGCACGCCGATCGGTCGGTCGCCGACCACCAGCGGCAGCGCCGCGAAGGCGCCCACTCCCACCGGCGTCGGCCCGGCCGGCGTCGCCACGGGCGTAGCCCCGGCCGCCTCGACGAAGCGCGGTTGCCGCGCCTGCTCGATCTCGGTCACGAGCCCGTCCGGCCAGGTGAGCGGGGCGGGCGCGCTGGCGGCGTCCCCCGCCGGAGGATCGGCCGGCCGCGCCGGTGGGAGTGGGCGCCTTCGCGGCGCTGCCGCTGGTGGTCGGCGACCGACTGATCGGCGTGCTCGCGATCGGGTACCGGCGACCGCGCCACTTCTCCGCCAGCGAGCGGCAACTGCTGACGGTGTACGCCGCCCACGCTGCGGCGTTGCTCGAGCAGGTGCGCCTGCTCGAGGCGGCGCGCACGCAGGCGCAGCGCGAGGCGCTGCTGGTCGAACTGAGCAGCGTGGTCAACGCCACGCTTGACGTCGAGGCGCTGGCGCGGCTCGTGGTTCGGCGCCTGCCCGAGCTGGTACCCGCCGACCGCTGCGCCTTCGGCCTCTACGATCCCGCTTCCGGGCGCCTCACCAGGCGGCTGCGGCGGCTCGAAACGGGCGAGATCGATCTGACTCCGGACCTGATGCGCGACGTCGCCAGCACCGGGTATCTCGCGGCAGTGCGGGAGCTGCGATCGGTCGTCGACAACGACCTGCGCACGCTACCGACGGAGCCGGAGCGGCAGTACGCTGCCGAGGGGATGCGGGCGCGGATCGTGACGCCGGTGGTGGTCGATGGGGTGTGCCGGGCGGTGTTCGGCGTCTCAAGCTTCCGGTCGAACGTGTACGGACCGGACCACGTCCGGCTGGTTGAGGCGGTGGCGGCACAGCTCGCGGTGGCGCTGCGCAACGCCGATCTACTGGCCGAGTCCCAGGCGGCGTACCGCGCGCTGCAGGAGACGCAGGCGCGCCTCGTCGAGAGCGAGAAGCTGCGGGTGGCCGGCCAGCTCGCCAGCGGCGTGGCCCACGACCAGAACAACGTGCTGACGGTGATCCTGGGCCACGCCGAGTTGGCGCTCGACGTGGCCCAGGACCCGGCGGTGCGCTTCAGCCTGGAGCAGATCATCCGGGCGGCCGAGGGCGGCGCCGAGACGGTGCGGCGGCTTCAGGAGTACGCGCGCATCCGGCGCGATGGCGGGCAGCCGCTCGAAGCGCTCGACCTCAACGAGGTGGTCCGCGAGGCGATCGCGCTCGCCAGCCCGCGCTGGGAGCGGAGCAACGCGCCGCGCGACCGCCGCCCGATTACCGTGCTGCTCGACCTCGCCCCCGATCTGCCACTTGTTGCCGGGGAGCGCTACCCACTCCACGAGATCCTCATCAACCTCCTGTTCAATGCGGTCGACGCCCTGCCCCAGGGGGGGCGGATCACGGTGCGGACCAGCGCCGCGCCCGACCGACGGACGGTCCGCTGCGCCGTGGCCGACACCGGGGTCGGCATGCCACCCGAGGTGCTGGCGCGCTGCTTCGAGCCTTTCTTCACCACCAAGGCCGAGAGCGGCACCGGGCTTGGTCTGGCGCTCGTCCAGAGCCTTGTCCACCGCCTGGGCGGTGAGGTGACGGCCGCCAGTGAGCCGGGGCGCGGCACGACGATCACCTTCGACCTGCTTGCCATCTCGGGCGGCACGGCGGGGTCAACGGTGCCCTCACCGGGCGCACGCAGCCGGGCCCTGCGGATCGCCCTGGTGGATGACGAGGCGCCCGTGCGGGCAGTGCTGCGCGAGCTGCTGACCACGGAGGGCCACCAGATCCACACCTTCGCCACGGGCGACGCGTTTCTCGCCTGGCTGGCCGGCATGCACGAGCCGCTCGACCTGCTGCTTACCGATCTTGGGCTGCCCATCCGCACCGGCTGGGAGGTGGCCCGCGAGGCGCGGCGACTGCGGCCCGGCCTGCGCATCGCGCTGCTCACCGGCTACGGGACCGAGGTCGACCCGGCCGCGGCCAGCGATCAGGGCATCGACCTGGTGCTGACCAAGCCTGTGCGCCTCGCCGACCTGCGCCGCGCGTTCGCAACCCTGGCACCGCCATAGTGCCCCCGGCCCCCAATCCTGGGGGGCCAGTCTCCCAGCCTCGCCACCTCGGCCCGGATGCCGCATCCCGTCAAGCCCCCTGGGATTAGGGGCTGGGTACCGGCTTGCGGGTGACGGGGTGACCCCACGCGGCGAGATCAGGTTGGCTGGCGGCCGAGCGGGTCGAAGCGAAGAGCGCCCAGCAGGGTGGCGAGGATCGCGCCGAGCTCGGCGCCGACGAGCCAGAAACCGGCCTGGCCGCTGAGGAGGCCGACGACCGCGCCGACGGCCGCGCCGACCAGCCCACCGACAGCCGCGCCAAGCAGGAGCACACCCAGTCGGCGCAGGACGCTGCCTGCCCTGCTCATGCCTTGCGGGCAACGACGACGTTGTGCGCCGCGAGGCGGCTGACCAGGGGCAGTCGCTCGGCGGCCCGCTCGAGCTTGCGCACGAGCGGCATGGCGGGTGCCGGGGCGAAGTCGGGCACGAAGCCGAGCCGGTAGCGCCGGATCGCCCCGGCCTCGGCGCCGGCCGCGACGAGCCCTTCGATCAGCTCGGCCGCAGGCACCAGCCGCTCGACCGCCGCGTCCTGCGGCATGCGGCGGAGGAGGAGCGGCCAGTACGGGTTGTCCGGGTTGTGGTCCCAGACGACGACTGTGCCGCCGGGGCGCACGACGCGCCACATTTCGCCGAGGGTGGCCGCGACCTTGTCCCGATCGCTGATGTGGTGGAAGGCCGCCACGCTGATCACCAGGTCGAACCAGCCGCCGGGGAAGGGGAGCGCGGTGCCCGAGGCGCCTACCGGGATCGCGCGGCCGCGCGCCTGGAGCCGCGCCAGCATCCCGAGCGAGACGTCAACGCCCACGACGAGGGCGCCGCCGGCGGCCAGCCGATTGGCGAGCGTGCCCGTGCCGCAGCCGACGTCGAGCACGCGCCGCGCGCCGGGCCCGGCTCCGCCCATGGCGACCCGGGCGAGGAAGCGCAGACGCTTGCGCAGGTAGTGCCAGACGACGTGCGCGGGCAACGTCTCGTCGTACTCGTCCGCGATCCGGTCGTAGACCTGGTTGTTGGCGTCGATCGTGGCGTCGGCCAGGTCCGGTGGCAGGAGGGCCGGAATGGCGCCATCCCGGCCGCCGCCCGCCCCCCGACCGGCCGAGGGCGCGGCGGAGACGAGCGGATAGCGGGCGCCGCAACTCGGGCAGTGGAGGGCGGCCGCGTCCGCCGCGATCGGCAGCGGCGCCCGGCAGACCGGGCAGACGAGAGGCAGGTCGCGCCAGGAGCGCGGCTCAGCGCGCATCGGGCACCCGCGAGGAGCGAGCGGCGGCGCGCTCGCGCAACTCGCGCTGCCGCTCCGGCTGGGGGAAGCGGTTGCCGGCGCGGCCGAAGCGGCCGTAGCGCGGGGAGGCCGAGAGCCAGCTCAGCAGGCGGAACGTGACGATCAGCCAGATCATCCGCAGGCCGAGCCGGAACGCCTTGCCGAAGTCGCCGGTGACGGCCGAGACACCGACGCGCGGCTGGTAGTTGACCGGCACCTGGATGACGCGCAGGCCGTGGGCGAGCGAGAGGAGCATCATCTCGGGTCCGAAGAAGCTGCCGCCGACGGTGAAATAGGGCTGGATGCGGCGCAGCGCCGGGCGGGTGATGACGCGCATCGTGCAGCCCACATCGGTGAGGTTCGTGGCGTTGAAGAGGAACTGCATCAGCTTGGCGACGCTCCAGTTGCCCCAGCGCAGGAACAGCCCCATGTTGGCGCCGCGCCAGATCAGCTCGCCGGCCGTGCGCGTGCCGTACACGACGTCGAAGTCGTCGGCGTAGGCAAGCAGCTTGAAGACGTCGCGACCCGCGAAGGTGCCATCAGGCTCGGAAACGATCAGGTAATGGCCGGTCGCCTCCTCGAAGCCGCGCCGGATCGCCCAGCCGTAGCCTTGGCGGCGCTCGTGGACCTCACGCGCCGGGGTGCGAGCGACCTCCTCGGAGGTGCCAGGCGCAGCGTTGTTGTTGACGACGACGACCTCGTCGACGACGCCGCTCGCCAGGAACTCGTCGATGGCGACACGGATCGAGTCGCGCTCGTTGTAGGTCGGAAAGATGACGGAAACGGTCTGACCACGCCACACGGGCGGCGTCCTCCCCCAAACGCGCGGCGGCATCGCCGGGCAGGCGCGAATCCGCCCGCTATTCTGGCATCCCGGCCCGCAGCGCGCAACCGGCCCGGGACGGCCCCCCACCCCCCAATCCTGGGGGGCTTTCTCGCTTACCCGGTGGTGCAGGGAGCCCACCGGCTCGGGCGATAGGGGAGGCACGGGGCACGCGGATACCGCCCGCCATCGACTTGACGTGCCGGCCGATCAGCCCCCCGCCAGGCATTCCGCGCGCCGGGACGAGCCCGTCGATCAGGCCCTCCAGGATTGGGGGGGGCCGTCCCGGGTCGACGCCCGCTTGACGGTCGGTGGCACCATGGCGTCAGAATAGCGGCGCGCCGGCATGGCGCCGGGAGGCGGAATCGGCCCGGTGCGGCCGGCGATGGTTGTGGGGATGCTGATGCTGATGGGGGCCGGGGCAGAGATGGGAGGCGAGGTATGACGCTGTCCGCGACGGAGCAGCGCGTGCTCGACGCGGTGGCGGCGCTGCGCGAGCCGCTGGTCGAGCTGCTGGGCCGACTGGTGGCCGAGCCGAGCCTGACCGGGCGCGAGGGCTCGGTCCAGGCGGTGGTGGCGCAGGTGATGCGCGAGCTCGGGCTCGAGGTCGACGTCTGGGAGCCGCGCCGGGAGGAGTTCAAGGACCATCCCGAGTTTGCCGCGCACGAGGAGTTCGCCGGCCGGCCCAACGTGGTGGGGATCCGGCGCGGCGCGGGCGGCGGTCCCTCGCTCGGGATCAACGGCCACGTGGACGTCGTCCCGGCCGGCGACGAGCGGCAGTGGCACGTGCCGCCGTTCCGGCTGACCCGCGAGGGCGACCGGCTCTACGGCCGCGGCGCCTGCGACATGAAGGGGGGTGTGGCGGGCGCGCTCATCATCGTGCGCGCGCTCGAGGCCGCGGGCGTGCGCCTCAAGGGCGACCTGATGCTCCAATCGGTGATCGGGGAGGAGAACGGGGGCGTGGGCACGCTCGCCGCGATCCTGCGCGGCCACGTGCCCGACGCGGTCCTCATCCCCGAGCCGACGCGCACCGCGGTCGTCCCGGCGCAGGGCGGCTGCCTGATGTTCCGCATCACCGTCACCGGCCGCTCGGCCCACGCGGCCATGCGCAACGTGGGAGTGAGCGCGCTGGAGAAGTGGTACCCGATCCACCGGGCGCTGCTCGAGCTGGAGGCGGAGCGGCACCGGACGCTTCACCACCCGCTCTACGAGCACCACATCAACAAGATCCCGCTCAACGTGGGGCGGCTGACGGCGGGCGAGTGGCCCTCTTCGGCGCCCGACCGGCTCGTCGCTGAGGGGCGCTACGGCATCATCCCCGGCGAGGACGTCGAGGCGGCGCGCCGGGCCTTCCACGCCACGGTCGAGCGGGTGGCGGCCGAGGACGGGTGGCTGCGTGAGCACCCGCCGCTGATCGAGTGGGTGGGCGCCCAGTTCGACTGCGGGCAGGTCGACATCGACACCCCGCTGGTGGCCACACTGCGCGAGGTGTTCGAGGAGGTGACGGGGCGACCGCCGGCGATCGAGGGCGTGACCTGGGGCGCCGACATGCGGCTCTTCACCAACCTCGCCCACGTCCCGGCGATCCTGTTCGGCGCGGGCAACGTCGCGGTCGCCCACTACCCGGACGAGCACATCTCGCTCGACGAGCTGATCCTGGCGACCGGGATCCAGGCGGTGACCGCCATGCGCTTCTGCGGCGTCGCCGCGTGAGCGCCAGGCGTCGGACAGCCGCTCGCGGAGCCGGCGGGCAGGCGGTTCGTTGATACGGAGTTGACACAGTATTGAGGGTCCTTTGATAGACGGGGGCGTGCAAACGCTCTAGTATCTGGCCATCGAGCAGAGCCGAGCGGTGAAGGTCAGGAGGCCAAACGGGAGAGCCGGACGGATCGACACCGAGCGGTGAAGCCCCCCTCGTTTCCCCTCTCTGCCTCCACAACCGAACACTTCCGACCCTACTCCTTCCGTCCCGAGGCCAGCGTGTCCTGCCCACGCTGGCCTCACCCCAATTTAACGGTCCCCAGGCATCGGCCCCCCACCCCCCAATCCTCGGGGGCTGAGCGCCGGCCCGTCACCACCCGGATTGGTGGGGGCAGGGAGGCGCCCCGTCACCACCAGGATTGGACGCCGAGGCGCCCTCTGGCGTCGGCGCGCGGTGCAGCGCGGAGACTTCCCCGGCAGAGGCCGGAGGGCCATCGCGGTACCTCCGGCATTGGGGCCGCTCAGCGGCGGGGTGTCAGAAGGCGCGGTCACGCGCATCGAGAGGGCGACCATGGCATCCCCCGATGCTGGGGATG
>JBHOQZ010000252.1:0-2052 GCA_042408635.1 Chloroflexota bacterium | reverse complement strand
GCGACCGCGGCCCCGCCGGCCCGCCTGCGGTTGCCGGCCGCGCCCCCGCTGCTGACGGTGCCCCTGGTGTTCGCCCTGCTCCTGGTCGGCGCGGCGCTCGTGCTCACGCTGCAGGCGCCGGACCCGGAGCTGACCGAGTTTTACGTGCTCGGCCCTACCGGTCTGGCCGACAGCTACCCCAGCAGCATCCGCCGCGGTGAGCCGGTCACCCTGACCGTCGGCATCCGCAATCGGGAGGGGGGCCCCGCGCGCTACACGGTGGTGGTGAGCGCTCCGGCCGGGGCGACCGTGAGCAAGCTGCCGCCGGTCGAACTGGCTGATGGCGCGAGCTGGCGGGAACCGTTCACCGTGGCGCTCGGGCAGAGCGTGGCGGACGGCGAGCTGCGGCTCAGCCTCTACAAGGATGGCGGGGAGCGCCCCTACCGCCAACTGCGGTTGCTGATCGATGCGACCGGAGCAACCCCCGGCGAGCTGTCGGCCGAGCCAGCCGCGCCCGGGCCGCGCACGGCGGGCGGAGCGAGCACGCTCGGGCGAGATGGCCGACGGTGACGTGCCCTCGAAACCTGGAGCGGGAGAGGTCAGGATGATCGATCGCGGGCTCTGGCAGCGCGGGCTGCGCAGTACCGAGACCCGAACCAGTCTGCCGCGGCAGATCGATCTCATCCCCAGCGGCGCCGTGGCGGCGGTCTATCTGATCGGCATCTGCGTCGCCGAGCGCCTGACGTCGTCGGTCGACGCGGGTGTCGGGGTAGCCGCGCACGTCGCGCTGTTCTTCGCGCTGCTCTGGCACGGCGCCACCACGCGCAACGTGCGCCTGCGGGCGCTGCTCTGGGCGGTGGCGCTGGCGCCGCTACTGCGGCTGCTGAGCCTGGCGATGCCCCTCTCGGACATCTCGACGATCGGCTGGTTCGCGATCGTCAGCGTGCCGGTGCTGGCGGCGAGCGTCGTGGCCGCGCGCACGCTCGGCTACACCCGCCACGAGCTCGGGCTGGTCGTGCGCTGGCGCGACCTGCCGCTGACGCTGGTGCTGGTGCCGATCGGCGTGGGCATTGGCCTGGTCGAGTATCTGCTGCTCCAGCCGGCTCCGCTGGCGTCGAACCTTTCGCTGCGCGAGGTGCTCGTGCCGGCGCTGGTGCTCACGGTGTGCACCGGCTTCGTGGAGGAGTTCCTCTTCCGGGGAGTCATGCAGCGCGCGGCGCTCGGGGTGCTGGGACCGGCCCGGGGCCTGACCTACGTGTCGGTCATCTTCGCCGCGCTCCACCTCGGCTACCACTCGGCCGCGGATGTAGCGGTCGTCTTCCTCACCGGCTGGCTCTTCGCCTGGACGACCTGGTGGAGCCGTAGCCTCGTGGCCGTCACGTTCGCCCACGCGGCGGTCAACGTGAGCATGTTCCTGGTCTGGCCGTTCCTGCTGCCGCCAGTGCTGCGCCTGACGGGTGGCTGAGTGACGCCGCCGGCCCCGGCCCCCAACCAGAACGCCGATCCCCAGCCTCGGGGATCGGCGTCGTCGCGGATAGGTGAGCGGTGCGGGCGCGCCGGGGCACTACCAGAGCAGATGGTACAGGCGCACCCCGGCGATCACGAGGAAGGCGAACCCGAGCGGCACCAGTCCGATCTGCAGCCCGCGCGCGAGCACGCTCAGGCGGCCGCGGACGCGCGGCGCGATCATCTCCCGCTGCAGGTGCAGGAGCAGCAAGGTCAACACGGCGATGAGGGAGAAGAACCCGATCGTATCACCATTCACCGCTGCCACGGTCGCCGTCGTCACCGTCGAGATCACCCACCCACCTCACCCAGTCGCGTGATTCCAGCCTACGGCCGGCCAAAATGATCGTCAAGAGTAAAAGAGCTTACCGGGACTCCGACAATGCGGCATCGATGTCCTTGCCCGATCGGCCGGTCGTCGATCCGCCGTCGCGGCCGGCAGCGGTTTGGTGGGTGGTGGGTCCCGCGCTGCTGCTCACGGCCGCCGCGGCACTGGCGCTCGCCCAGCCCGCGGCCGGGGCGCTGCTCGGCGCGGCCGTGGTCGGCCTCGACGCTCTCGCCAGCCGG
>JBHOQZ010000250.1:0-16302 GCA_042408635.1 Chloroflexota bacterium | reverse complement strand
GTGCTGCGGGTCGTCGCCACGCTCAGCCTCGCGCTCGTCCTCTTCACCGACGCGGTCGCGCTCGACATGGCCGAGGTTCGCCGCCACACCCGACTCGCCGTGCTGCTGCTCGGACCAGGCACGCTCTTCATGACGGTTGTGGCGGCGGTGGCCGCCTGGACGCTGCTGGGGCTGTCGCTGTCGCTCGCGCTGATCCTGGGCGCCTCGCTCGCCTCGACCGATCCCGTGCTCCTGCGCGGCCTGCTGCGCCGTCCCGATGTGCCCGCCACCGCCCGTCAGGCGCTGCGCCTCGAGAGCGGGCTCAACGACGTGGTGCTGCTGCCGATCGTGCTGGTGGCGATGGCGTTCGCCGGCGGCGCGGGCAGCGCCGGCGTCAACTGGCCGCGGCTCGCGCTCGACCTCTTCCTGCTGGGGCCAGGCGCTGGTGTGCTGGTCGGGCTGGTGGCGGTCGCCACGCTCGCGCTCGTGCGCAAGCGGCTCGGCATCCGGCGCGACTACGAGTCGCTCTATTCGCTCGGCGTCGCCTTCACCGCCTTCGCGGCCGCCGAGAGCGTGCACGGCAGCGGCTTCCTCGCGGCGTTCGCGGCCGGGCTCACGATCGCGGCGCTCGACGTCGAGCTGTGCGACTGCTTCCTCGAGTACGGCGAGACCACGGCCGAGCTGGCGCTGCTGTTCACCTTCGTGCTGTTCGGCGCCTCCCTGATCTGGAGCGGCCTGCTGATCCTCGACCCGGCCACGCTCGCCTTCACCCTCATCGTGCTGTTCGGTCGCCCGCTCGTCTACTCCGTCGCACTGCGCTCGACCGACCTCGACGCGCACGCGAAGTTCCTCGTCGTCTGGTTCGGGCCGCGCGGCCTCAGCTCGCTGCTGCTCGTGCTGCTGGCGGTGTTCGCCGGCGTGCCCGGCAGCGAGCGGCTGTTCACGGTCTGTTGCCTCGTCGTGCTCTGCTCGGTCGTTGTCCACGGCGGCTCGCTCATGCTGCTCGGCCGGCGCAATGCCCCGCCTGCCGTGCGCATCCCTGATCTCCCCGCCGCGCGCGAGCTTGTCCCGGCCCCGGCCCCTGCCGGGCCGGCCGCGACGGGCCCGACCCCGAGCTTGCCGGCTGGCACGGGTGCGTCGGCGGCTGTGGCCGGCTCGCCGGACGGTGCCGGCGCGGCGGTCGACGGCAGGGCGCTGCCCGAGCGTATCTCGCTCCGGGAGCTTGAGGCGCTGCGGCGGGCGGGAGAGCCGGTGATCGTGGTCGACGCGCGGACCCAGCGCGCCTACGAGGCGGATTCGTATCAGGCGGCCGGCGCAGTGCGGCTCCACCCCGAGGACGCGGTGCGCACCGCCCGCGCCCTGGACCTGCCGCGCGACGCGACGCTCGCGCTCTACTGCGCCTGACCGAACGAGGAGACGAGCGCCCGGGTGGCGCGTGAGCTGCGGCGGGCCGGCTGGCCGAAGGCGCGGGCGATCCTCTGCGGCTGGACCGCCTGGCGCGAGGCGGGGCTGCCGGTCGAACCGAGGGCCGAGGACGCCCACGTCTGACGGGGCACCTTGAACGCCGCCGGCCGCGGGAGTAGCATGACGGGGCGGGCGGCCCGGCGGCCGCCCTTTCCCGCCGCGGCTGCACCGGTGGCCGCGCAACGCGAGGGTAAAGTCGAGAGGATGCGATGGCGATCGACACGATGACGATGAAGCAAGCGATCGACGAGTTGCTGCGGAGCGCGGCTGAGGCGGGTGACGTGCCAGGGGTGGTTGCCGTGGTGACCGACCGGGACGGCACGCTCTACCAGGGCGCCTTCGGCAAGCGGGTGCTCGGGCAGGACGTGCCGATGACGGTCGATACGGTCGCCTGGATCGCCTCGATGACCAAGGCGATCACGGCCACCGCCGCGATGCAGCTCGTCGAGCAGGGGCAGCTCCACCTCGACCGGCCGGCCGCCGAGGTCGTGCCCGAGCTGGGCGAGGTCGTGGTGCTCGACGGCTTCGACGCCGACGGCCGCCCGCGCACGCGGCCACCTCGCCGGCCGATCACGCTGCGGCACTTGCTGACGCACACCGCCGGCTTCAGCTACGAGCTCTGGAACGCTGACATCCAGAAGTACCAGGCGGCGCACGGGCTGCCGGGCATCACCACCTGCGAGCACCGCGCGCTCAAGACACCGCTCCTGTTCGATCCCGGCGAGCGCTGGGAGTACGGCATCAACATCGACTGGGCCGGCAAGCTGGTCGAGGCCGCTAGCGGCCAGCGGCTCGGCGCCTACCTGCGCGCCAACATCTTCGAGCCGCTCGGGATGAGCAGCACGGCGTTCAAGCTCACGCCCGAGATGCGCTCCCGCCTGGCGAAGATCCACCAGCGCGGGGAGGACGGCTCGCTCACCTCGACCGACCTCGAAATCCCGCAGGAGCCGAAGTTCGAGATGGGCGGCGGCGGCCTCTACTCGACAGCCCCCGACTACATCCGGTTCGTGCGTATGATCCTCAACCGGGGCGAGCTCGACGGTAACCGCGTGCTCCGGCCCGAAACGGTCGACCTGATGGCGCAGAACCACATGGGCAACCTGCGCGTCACCGAGCTCAAGACCGCCATACCCCCGCTCACCAACGACGCCGAGTTCTTCCCCGGCATCCCCAAGACCTGGGCGTTGAGCTTCCAGATCAACACCGAGCCCGCGCCGACGGGTCGGCCGGCCGGTGGCCTGATGTGGGCCGGCCTCGCCAACTCCTACTACTGGATCGACCTCCAGAACGGCATCGGCGGCGTCTACATCACCCAGATCCTGCCGTTTGCCGACGTCAAGTCGTTGCCCCTCTACTACGCCTTCGAGACGGCGGTCTACCGCGCACTCCAGCGGTAGCGTGCCCTCCCGACCCCTCGGGAGGGGCCGATCGGGCGGCACGGCTCGCGCCGATTGATTGGGGGCGACCGATACGGCGCCCCCAAGGTCCAGTTCCGCCAACCTTCGGGCGCGGGCTCTGGTGTGGCGCGTCCGACCCGGGCTCGGGCTCGGGCTCCGCCAACCTTCGGGCGGGGGCTCTGGCCTGCTCCATGATCGCCCGGAACTGATCCAGGTGGCCGGTGCCGTGGAAGATGCCCCTGAGGTGCCGGCCGAGGGCGTTGACCGGACCGAAGCGCGGGACGAGGGTGGCCGTGACGTCGAGATGCGGACCGTCCGGCCAGACGTCGAGGAAGGCGAAGCACATGCTCCGGCTCTCGGCCAGGCGCTGGCGCATCTGCGCCACGGTCGTCACCGTCTCCCACGGCGTCTCGTAGCGCAGTCGTTGCTCCAAGCGGACGCCGCGCGCCATCATCGCCGCGGCCGCCGCCGACTCCTCCAGGGCGGCCGTGACGTGGACGACGACGTGCCCAAGCGTCCATGCCGGCTCGTCCGAGTTCGCTAGGTGCTCTCGCACCGGCAAGGTGAGCCGCCCGTGCCGATCGCCAGGGGTCCGGCTTCAGCGGTTCGCTATAATCGAGGGAGCACGGGCGTTGCACCCCGCCTGCGGGCGCGGTGTCGCTTGCCGTCGCGGGAGCGCTGAGCCCGCGGTGACGGCCCGCCCGATCCCCGTCGCAGGCAGAGTCTGGAGTGGAGGAGGGTCCGCCGCATGGCTACGTTGGGCTTCGAGACCACCGATCGCGTCCTCAAGGAAGAGCGACTGTTCCGGCCGAGCCCGGAGCTGGTGGAGCACGCCAACATCACCGCCTACATGCGGGAGCACGGCTTCCAGGACTGGGACGAGCTCTACGGCTGGACGATCGCCAACCGCCTCCAGTTCTGGGAGGAGATGGCCAGGCGCCTCCACTGGTTCGAGCCCTGGCACACGATCCATGAATGGGACGGGCTCTACGCCAAGTGGTTCGTCGGCGGCAAGACGAACATCTGCTACAACGCCCTCGACCGCCACATCGGCACCCCGACCGAGCACAAGGTCGCCTTCCACTGGGTGGGTGAGGACGGCGAGACGAAGACCTACACCTACCGCGACCTCTACGAGCAGGTGAACCGCTTCGCCGCCGGCCTCAAGCAGCTTGGCATCAAGCGCGGCGACCGCGTCACGATCTTCATGCCGCGCGTGGTCGAGGAGGTGGTGGCGATGCTCGCGGTCGCGCGCATCGGCGCGGTCCACTCGGTCGTCTACTCCGCCTTCAGCGCCCAGGCGCTCATCGACCGCATCCAGGATGCCGAGGCGATCGCGGTGATCACCACCGACGGCTACCGCTTCCGCAACCGCGTGGTCGATCTCAAGAAGACGGTCGACGAGGCGGTGGCACAGACCCCTTCGATCAAGCGCGTGATCGTCTCGCGCCGCACCGGCCACGACGTGACCATGCACCCCGGCCGCGACCTGTGGTGGGACGACGTGCTCGGCCCGGCGGACCCTGTGACCTGCGAGCCCATGGACTCGGAGGACATGCTCTACGCCCTCTACACCTCGGGCAGCACTGGCAAGCCCAAGGGCGTCGTCCACGTCCACGGCGGCTACCAGGTCGGCGTCTGGGCCACCACGCACTTCATCTTCGACATCAAGCCCGACGACGTCTACTGGTGCACCGCCGACCCCGGCTGGGTAACCGGCCACAGCTACATCGTCTACGGCCCGCTCATGAACGGTGCCACCAGCGTCTTCTACGAGGGCGCACCCGACTACCCCGACCCCGGCCGCTGGTGGAAGATCGTCCAGGACTACAAGGTGACGATCCTCTACACCGCGCCGACGGCGGTGCGCGCGCTGATGCGCCACGGCGAGGAGTACCCCGCCCGCTACGACTTGAGCAGCCTGCGCCTGCTCGGCTCCGTGGGCGAGCCGATCAACCCCGAGGCCTGGGTCTGGTACCGGAAGGTCACCGGCGACAAGCTCCCGATCATGGATACCTGGTGGCAGACCGAGACCGGGGCGATCATGATCTCGCCCACGCCGATCACGCCGCTCAAGCCCGGTTCGGCGACCCGGCCGTTCCTGGGCATCGAGGCCGACGTGGTCGACAAGGACGGCAACCCGGTCGCGGTCGACAAGGGCGGCTTCCTGGTGATCCGCCACCCCTGGCCGTCGATGATGCGCACGATCTTCCGCGATCCGGCGCGCTACGAGACGTACTGGAACACGATCCCCGGCGTCTACTTCGCGGGTGACGCCGCGCACAAGGATGCCGACGGCTACTTCTGGATCCAGGGCCGCGTCGACGACGTGATCAAGAAGTCGGGCTACCGCCTCGGCTCGATGGAGATCGAGAGCAGCCTGGTGAGCCACCCGAAGGTCGCCGAGGCGGCGGTGATCGGCAAGCCCGACCCGGTCAAGGGCGAGTCGATCAAGGCGTTCGTGATCCTCAAGAACGGCGTCGAGAAGAGCGACGCGCTCATGGAGGAGCTGCGCCGGCACGTGCGCTCGACCGTCGGGGTGATCGCCACGCCCGACGAGCTCGAGTTCGTCGATACGCTCCCCAAGACGCGCTCGGGCAAGATCATGCGGCGCGTCATCAAGGCGCGCGAGCTCGGCGAACCGGTCGGCGACCTCTCCACGCTGGAGTCCTGACGGAGGCCCCTCGGTCCCCCAATCCTGGGGGTGATGGGAGCCCCCCGGCCCCCGGTGATGGGAGCCCCCCGGCCCCCCGGTGATGGGAGCCCCCCGGCCCCCCATGCTGGGGGTGAGGCTGGGTGCCGCGAACTGAGAACGAGGAGGTTGAGCCATGGCGACGAAGCCGCAGGTGAGGATCCGTGCCTGCACCGAATGAGGCTATGAGGGTGATGCCGCCAGGTTGGCGGAGGAGCTGCTCGCCACATTCGGCACCGATCTGGGCGAGGTGACGATCGTTCCCGGCATCGGTGGGATCTTCGAGGTCTCGGTCAACGGTCAGCTCGTCTTCTCGATGGAGCGCGAGGGCCGATTCCCGGAGCTGGCCGACATCCGCCCGAAAGTCGAGGCCGCCCGCGCCGGCTGAGGCGCAACCGCACCAACCGATCTGGCCGACGGCCGACCTCCTGAATTCGGCCGTCGGCGTTTCTTTCCAGCGGGCGGGCCGACTGCCCGCACCGCTCTGCCGCCGAGCCTGCGGTGCTTGCGGCGCCGAAAGGATCAGAATCGCGACAAAACAGTCGCCGGTCGCGCCGAGCCAGGGTTGCTTTGCGCCGTGCTGGTGGCGTATAAGGGTCTCCCCGGACCGTCGCGGGGCAGCTCCTGGCAGGGGAGGTGCGACGTGACCATGGCACACTGGCCGCGTGGGGGCCGGCCGCATCCCCACGTCCGCTCCCGCTCCTCGGCGCGGCCCGCGAACCGCTCCGCCCGACCCGCAGGCTGGGTCCGTGGCGCCCACGGCCGGGCGCCCGCCGCCCGTCGCCGGGCCGGCTCGGCGCACCTCCGCTGGCAGCCCCTCTGCGCCCTGGGCCTGGTGCTGCTGGCGCTCGCCTCGTTCGGCGTGCAATCGTCGGTGACGGGTCCAACGTCCGGCGGGGCTGGCTCCCCGCCCGCTTCGACCCGCGCGAGCGCCACCGCGCCGGCGGCCGTCGCGACGGCGACGCCCGGTCAGGTGAACGCGGGCGCCGCCTGGCTCGACCGCGATCTCGAGGCGCGATTGCGGGCCGAGCTGCCCGTCGAGCTTGGCCGGATCAGCGTCTGGACCCGGAACCTGGCGACGGGCGCCACGGCCGCCATCGATGCCGACTCGCCTCACCCGGCCGCCAGCCTGATCAAGATCCCCGTCTTGCTCGACGCGCTGGGCCAGGTCAGGGCGGGCCGACTCGCGCTCGACGACGAGCTCACCATCGAGTCCGAGCACTGGGAGGCCGGCTCGGGCGTGCTTCAGGCGCAGGTCGGCACCCGCCAACCGGTCGAGCGTTTGCTCTGGCTGATGATGGGCGTGAGCGACAACATCGCCGCCGCGGTCCTGCTCGACCGGATCGACCGCGAGGAGGTCCAGCGCTTCGTCCAGCACCACGGTCTGACGAGCACCGTGATCAGGCCGCGCGCGGCCGACCTCGATCCCGACTGGGCCAGGGTGCCCAACCAGACCTCGGCGCGCGACATCGGCACGCTGCTCGAGCTGCTGGCGCGTGGCCGCCTCTTCGACGCAGCCACGACCGACCTCGCGCTGCGGCTGATGCGCCAGCCGCAGCCGAGCGACTGGCTCGCGCCCGGCCTGCCGCCCGGCATCCCGCTCGCCCACAAGACCGGCGAACTGCCGGGCGTCCGCCACGACTGTGGCGTCGTGCTCGCACCCGTGCCCTACGTCCTCTGCGTGCTCACCAGCGACCTGCGCGACCAGGACGAGGCTGCGCGCGTCATCGCCGGCCTCTCACGCGTGACCTACGCCCACTACACGCGGTAATGCGGCACTCCCGTCACGGGGTGGTGTGCCCGGGCGTCTGGAGTAGCGGTTGCACCCAGGCGCCGGCGGCGACCAGGTCGGGCTGGACCAGGCCGTGGCCGGCCCGTGTCCAGTGGAGCGTGACGTCGGCGCCGGCGCGGCGGAGCAGGTCGGCCAGGCGCTCCGTCTCCGCCGCCAGCGCGATCGGGTCGGCCCGGCCGGCAGCGAGGAAAACCGGGGTGCCGCCCAGGTCGGGCAGCGGCTCGGGCACGAGCGGCACCATGGCGCGCAGGAGCGCCGCCCCGGCGAGCGTGCCCGGACGCAGCAGCAGGAGGCTGGCCGCGATGTTGGCCCCGTTCGAGTAGCCCACCGCGACGACGCGCGCGGAGTCGAAGCCGTAGACGCGGGTGGCCGCGGCCAGGAAATCGGCCAGCTCATGGGTGCGCGCCCGCAGGTCGTCGAGGTCGAACACACCCTCGGCCAGCCGGCGGAAGAAGCGGGGCGCCCCGCGCTCGAGCACCTTGCCGCGCGGGCTCAGCCGGGCCGCGCCGGGCGCGAGCAGCTCCCCCAGCGGCAGCAGGTCCTGCTCATCCCCGCCGGTGCCGTGCAGCAAGAGGAGCGTGGTGCCCGGCTTCTCGCCGGGCACGAAGCGGTGGACGAACGTCAGGTCTGGGGGTGCCACGGGCAGCTCCTCTTCAGCGCGACGGCGCGGGGACGTGCAGGGGCGTCAGGTTCGCCTCGATGGCGGCGCGGCGCGGCTCGAGCCAGGGCGGCAGTTGCAGCGCGCTGCCAAGCCGATCGGGCGCCTCGTCGACCGCGAAGCCCGGCTCGTCCGTCGCGATCTCGAAGAGCACCCCGCCCGGCTCGCGGAAGTAGATCGACCGGAAATACTTGCGGTCCTGCACCGGGGTCACCCCGAGCCCGCGCTCGGCGACCGCGCGCTGCCAGGCAGCCTGCTCCGCGTCGTCGCGTGCCCGCCAGGCGATGTGGTGGACCGCGCCGACCGCCACCTGACCCTCGGGGAAGCCGGCGGCGCTCACGACGTCGACCACCGCTCCGGCTCCGCCCGCGCCGGTCGCGTAGCGGACGCGCCCATCGGCCTCGGCCAGGTGGCGGAACCCGAACGGGTCGAGCAAGAGCCGGATCGTCGCCTCCGGTCGCGCGCTCCAGAGCGCCGCGCTGTGCAGGCCGCGGATGGCGTGCTCGGGCGGGACGGGCTGGCCGGGCCAGGGCGCGGCCGGACCGCCGCCGTCGGCCGTGACCAGCTCGAGCGCCAGTCCGTCGGGGTCGCGGAGGGCGAGCACCTGCTCCTCGAAGCGGCGCGCCGGGCCCTCGAACGGCACACCCTGCCCGACGAGCCGCTCGACCCAGTAGCCGAGCGACGCCGTCGGGATGGTCAGCGCCATTACGGCCGCCTGGCCGGCGCCTTGGCGCCCACGCGGCGCACCCGGCCAGGCGAAGAACGTTAGGATCGTGCCGGGCGAGCCGACGGCGTCACCGTAGTAGAGGTGGTAGGTCTCGGGCATGTCGAAGTTCACGGTCTGCTTGACCAGGCGAAGACCGAGCGTGCCGGTGTAGAAGTCGACGTTGCGCTGGGCGTCCGAGCAGATCGCGGTGATGTGGTGGTAGCCGGGCATGGCCTCGGTCACGGTGATCCTCACTCTCTCGTGCGCTTTCCCGTGCGGGAAAGCGTTCACGGCTAAACTCTTCGCCGCGCGTCGACCGCGCTCACCCTAGCCGCCGGCAGAGCCGGCGCAGCAGCGCCAGCAGCTTCGCCTGCTCCGCCGGCGCAAGGCTGGCGAAGAGCGAGGCGATCAGCCGCTCCTGCGCCGGGATGGCCCGGGCCACCAGGGCGCGCCCCGCCGGCGTCAGGTGGAGGCAGTTCGAGCGGCCGGCGGGACGGCGCTCGATCAGGCCGCGCTGCTCGAGCTTGTCGAGCAACTGGGTGACGTTGCCCTTGGTCACGAAGAGCGCGTCGGCCAGCTCCTGCTGGGTCAGCCCCTCGCGGGCGCCGATCTGGGCAAGCACGTCGAACTGGGCGACGCTGAGGCCGAACTGGCGCAGGTGAGCGGCCGAGGCGTGGTCGATGCACTGGTAAACGCGCGCCAACCGCAGCCAGGTCAGCACCGGCAACCGCTCATCGCCGCGCATCGTCGCGGCATCACCTCCATCAATCGCCTAATTTTAGTTTATCACTAAACTATTGCGCGCGCAACCCCACCGAGCCGCGCTACCCGCGACGTACTCCGGTGCGACGTGGGCCGCCCGGCGTCGATCGACGCCGGGTGGTCCGCCGACGCCCAGCCTTGTCTCGCGTGGCACAAAAGTTGTGCCGGGTCGAGCGGCCGGCGGCGCTGCCCCGCCGCCAAACCTTGATCGTCGCGGGTGGTGCCACGGTCGGCGGCAACCGGGTCACGCTCTCGGTGATCGCCGACCAGGTCGACCACCAGGGCTGGCCGAGCGAAAGTCCCGCCAGCTCGCCCACTGGGCACTGAGCCGGCACGCGGGTCCGCGCCGGCCCGCGAGCGAGTCGCCGGCAGGCGGCTGACGCGTGTCCGCTCCACAACATCTACCCCGGCCGCGCTCCGGCTGCGGGCGGCACCGGCCCCGTTCGGCCCCGGGCGGCCGGCAAGGCCCGACGCGGAGTCGACGAGGCCGCTCGGACCGCGCGAGATCCACCGATCGGCCCCAGGCGGCCGGCAAGGCCGGGCCCCGCGGTACGGGCGGCGCGCGGGCAGCGAGGCCGCCCGCACCAGGCCGGGCAACCCTCACGGCGGCGGGGCGGGCGCTCCTCAACCCGTGTAGCGGGTCGGCACCATCGTGATCTCGGGGATGGTGCAGCGGGCGGGCAGGCGCGCCAGGAAGAGGCAGGTCTCGGCCACGTCCTGCGGCTGGAGCGCCTCGCGCAGCGCCTCGGCGCTGGGCGGGTTCGGCCGGCTCTGGAGGATGGGGGTGTCGACCACGCCGGGGTAGATCACGGTCACCCGGATGCCGTTGCGCTGCTCCTCGGCCAGCAGCGTCGAGGCGATCCCCCACACGCCGTGCTTGGTGGCGGTGTAGGCGGCGCCGGTGACCGCGTTCTGGCGCTTGGCCGCCATGGAGCTGATGAACACCATCAGACCGCCGCCGCGCCGCAGCATCGGCTCGAGGCTCGCCTGCGCGCAGTTGAAGATGCCGGTCAGGTTGATGTCGACGACGCGCTGCCAGTCCTCCTGGCTGAGCTGGGAGAAGGCGCGGCGCTTCACGTTCGTGCCGGCCGAGGCGACCAGCACATCGACGCCGCCGTAGCGCTCGATGGCCGTCCGCACCAGCGCGTCGACCGAGGCGCGGTCGGCCACATCCGTGGGCACCGCCAGGGCGGTCCCACCGCCGGGGCCACCCCCGGCCGCTTCGCAGGCGCGCACCAGCTCTTGCAGCTCGCTCTCGCGCCGGGCGGCGGCGATCACGTGCATCCCGGCCTGCGCGAACGCCAGCGCCGTGGCCCAGCCGATCCCGCTGCTCGCGCCCGTCACGATCGCCACCTTACCCCGAACCGACTCCACCCAGTACCCTCCTCGCGCCCGAGCGGCGCCTCGGTCTGCCGTTGTGTCGACCACGGTTGATGCCGGGTCGAGCTCCAGGGCCACCACCGCGGCCGCCCGGCCCGCCGCGCCATCGGCGCCGCTCGGCTCCCGCTTAGAACCGGCCTCCGCCGCCGGCCCGGCCATCTGCCGCTAGAAGTTAGAATTATAGGGGCCTGCTGCCTCGAGGGGATTGACGATGCGTGTCACGCCGATCCGCACCGACATCATCACGCGCACGGACCGCGACCTGGCGGCCGTCCTCGACCGCTACCTGCCCCCGCTGGGCGAGCGCACGATCGTGGCGGTGACCTCGAAGATCGTCGCCGTGAGCGAGGGTGCGGTCGTCGAGGGGGAGGCGGTCGACCGCGCCGAGCTGATCCGCCGCGAGGCCGACCTCTACCTGCCACCCGAGACGAGCCGCTGGGGCATCACGCTGACGATCACGCGCGGCGTGCTCATCCCGAGCGCGGGCATCGACGAGTCGAACGCCGGCGGCGCCTTCATCCTCTGGCCCCGGCACGCCCAGGCGACCGCCAACGCGCTGCGCCGCCACCTCGCCGAGTGCCACGGCTTGCGCGAGGTGGGCGTGCTGATCACCGACAGCACGACCCGTCCCCTGCGCTGGGGCGTCACCGGCGTCGGGATCGCCCACAGCGGCTTCCAGGCGCTCAACGACTACGTGGGCACCGCGGACCTGTTCGGCCGGCCGCTGCGGGTTACGCGCGTCAACGTCCTCGACGGCCTGGCCGCGGCGGCGGTGCTGGTGATGGGCGAGGGGGCCGAGCGCACGCCGCTCGCGCTGATCGACGACCTGCCCTTCGTCACGTTCCAGCCGCGCGATCCGCTACCCGAGGAGCTGGACCGGCTACGCATCGACCCGGAGGACGACCTCTACGGCCCGCTCCTCCAGGCCGCGCCCTGGCAAAGGGGCCGCTCGGGCGAGGCGGAATGAGGCGACACGGTGACGGCGGCGAGCCCCCGGCGGATCGGCTGGCAACGGGGCTGTTCGGGCGAGCCGGAGAGGAGCAGCGCCCGGTGACGCCCCGCTCGGCCCGGCCGGTCGCCGGCGCCCGCGGCCGCGCCGGCCGAGGCGGGTGATCGGGCGTGGGCCACCGGCACGATCACGGTGCGGCGCGTGGGGCGGGCAGCTTCCGGCGGCTGGCGATCGTGCTCGCCCTGTCGCTGGTGTACCTTGTCGCCGAGGTGATCGGCGGGCTGCTCACCAACTCGCTCGCCTTGCTGGCGGACGCTGCACACATGTTCTCGGACGTGGCGGCGCTCGGGCTGAGCCTGTTCGCGCTCTGGATCGCGCGGCGGCCCCCGGCGGGCGGGCGCACCTACGGCTACCTGCGCGCCGAGATCCTGGCGGCGCTCGCCAACGGCGCGACGCTGGTGGCGGTCTCGATCTACGTGATCGTCGAAGCGCTCCACCGCCTGGGTGAGCCGCCCGACGTGCAGGGCGGCCTGATGCTCGCCATCGCCATCGGCGGCCTCGTCACCAACCTGATCGGGCTGCGGCTCCTCGACGCGGGCAAGAGCGAGAACCTGAATGTTCACGGCGCCTGGCTGCACGTGATGACCGACGCGCTCGGCAGCCTCGGCACGATCGTGGCGGCGGGGCTGGTCTGGGCCTTCGGCTGGGATCGGGCGGACCCGATCGCCTCGATCCTGATCGGCCTGCTCGTGATCGCCTCGGCCTGGCGCCTCCTCCAGCAGAGCGTGTCGGTGCTCATGGAGATCGCCCCGGCCGGCCTCGATGTCGACGCCGTGCGGGCCACCATGCTCAAGGTGCCTGGGGTGCTCGCGGTCCACGATCTCCACGTCTGGACGATCACCAGTGGCCTGCTCGCCCTCTCGGCGCATGTCACGGTCGGGCTCGAGCGTCCGACCGGCGCGCTCCTGGCCGATCTACGCGCCGCGCTCCACGCCAACTTCGGCATCGACCACACCACCCTTCAGCTCGAGCCGGAGGGCTTCGAGGGGGAGGGCCTGCCGGTGTAGCGCCGCCGCGCCGCCCCGCCTCCTCGGCCATCTCGCGCAGCGCGATGTCGCGCGCCTTGCGCAGCTCCTTTGATCTATCCGCTGTTTCTCGGGCGACAACCCGAGTCGCTCCTGAGCGGCCACCGACGATGTCGCAGATGCCTGCGAAGAAGTCGCGGAAGATGCTCGTGCCGAGGATCGCCTCGCCCGTGACCACGCCCAGATACTCGCCGATGCGCGCCCCCTGCACGTCCGGGGTCGTCGTGATGAACTTCGCCTTGCTCCTCATGTCCAGTTGGCGGCCACGCGTCGGCGCCTCGCGCCCGCGCGGCCTCGTGGAGGGGACGAGGCGGGGCGCCCGGGGGTTGCGCCCGGGATGGGCAGGCATGCCTGCGGAGCCCTGCCGCACGTCGCCGGCAGGGTCCGAGCGGCCGTCGGCCAGCGCCCGGCGCGGGCCACGGACTCGCGGACTGGGGTGGGGGGAAGCGGGACGGGGCGGGCGGTGCGCCGGTCAGGCGGCCCGCGCCGGCTCGACCGCGAGCTGCCGGGTGATGAACCAGAGGGCGAGCACGCCGGCCGCGATCAGGCAGAGCACGGGTGTGAGGCCGAGGATATCGGCCAGGCCACCGATGCCCAGCAGCACTGCGGTGCTGATCAGGTTCGAGATCGTGAACTGCGTCGAGAGCACGCGCCCGCGCTTCTCATCGGGCGCGCGCTCCATGAGCACCGTCTGCGCCGGCACGCTGATGAGCGCCATCGCCGCGCCGAGGATGAACGTCGTGCCCATCACGATCGGGATCACCCCGATGTAGGGGTGGACGCCCTCGGCTGCCCCGCGCAGGAGCGTGCCGGCCAGGAAGTCGGCGATGCCGCGCACGCCGCCGAGGAAGACGAGGAAGACCGCCATCGTCAGCAGCCCGAGCTGAACCACCCGCGCCTTGCCCCGCTGGCGCACGAGCGCGGGCACGAACGACGTGCCGGCGAAGAGGCCGACCCCGGCCGGTGCCAGCACCCAGACGGCGTCGGCCGCGCCGATGTCGAGGACCGAGACCGCGAAGCGCGGCGCCAGCGCCGGCATCACCAGCGTCAGCACCGCGATCACGGTCAGGTGGGCCATCGCCAGCGAGGTCTGCCGATCCTGGGTGACGAAGCGCCAGCCCTCGATCACCTCGCGCCAGATTTCGCCCAGCACCCGCTCCCGCCGCAGCGCGCCCAGCGAGGGCACCGGGGGCTCGGCACGCGGCAGCGCCCAGATCAGGGCGGAGCAGACGACGAACGTCGCGGCCGCCAGCACGAACGCGGCGTCCGGCCCGAGCAGCTTGAAGAGCGCCGGGCCGATGATCACCAGCCCCAGGAGCTGGGAGAGGGTGAAGGTGATGTTGAACAGCGAGTTGGCGGTGATGAGCTGCGCTCGGGCGACGATCAGCGGGATCTTGGCGCCCTCGGCCGGCACGAAGAACTGGCCGATGGCGTTGAACAGCAGGTTCACGCCGTAGAGGAGCGCGAGCGAGACGTCGTAGAGCAGGAAGCCGAGCATCGCCGGGATGCGCAGGAGCGTGGTGACCAGCAGGACGTCGCGCTTGTTCATCCGGTCGATGATGACGCCCGAGACGGGGCCGAGCAGTACCGAGGGCAGCACCGAGGTGATGATGGCGATGCTGATCTGCGTGCTCGAGTGCGTGCGCTCCTCGACCAGGATCCAGAGCGCGAACCAGACCGAGTTCTGAACCGTCAGCGAGATCGCCTGCGCCAGCCAGAGCTTAAGGAAGTCGCGGTGGTGCAGGATCGACCGGGCCGCCGCGACGCTCACCGCACCCGGCTGCGCCGAGTACCCGCCGCCGGCCCCCGTCTCCATCGGCAGGTCGGAGAGCGCGTCGCCGTGGGCCGGCGCTTCCGCGCCGGCGTGGCCGGGCTCGGTGGGCGACGGCCGGGGTGCCGGGGCGCGCGCACCCGCAAGCGGGTACCCGTCGGCGGGCTGCCCGCTCATGGCTGGCCGCGCAGCGGGTAGTCCGGCATGGGCGCGCCGCGCGCGACGAACGCCTTGATCCGCCGCTCGAGCTCGCTGCGCGGCAGCAGCACCCGCCGCCCGCACCCCTGGCACTTGATGCCGATGTCGGCGCCCACGCGCACGACCCGCCACTCGAAGCTGCCGCATGGGTGCGGCTTCTTCAGCCGCAGCACGTCGTCCATCCGGATTTCGAGGACCATCAGCGCCGCTCGGGGGTCGTGGTCGGCCGGTTGACGTTGATCGCGTCGCGCAGCTCCGCCGCGGCGGCGCGCGCCGCCGCCGCGAAGTCTCGGCCGCCGGAAGCGTAGAGGATGGTGCGCGAGGCGTTGATGATGACGCGCTCGCCGCGCGCATCGGCCCCGAGGCGCACCGACGCCGCCAGGTCGCCCCCCTGCGCGCCCACACCGGGCACCAGGATCGGCAGCTCCGGCGCGATCGCGCGCACCGCCGCAAGCTGCTCCGGGTAGGTGGCGCCGACGACGAGGCCGCAGTTGCCGTTCCGGTTGAGCCGGACCACCAGGCGGGCCACCAGCTCGTAGAGCGGTCGCTGCTCACCCCCGTCGCGCGGGGCCGTCAGCAGGTCCTGGAGATCGCCGCTGCCGGGGTTCGAGGTCTTGCAGACCGCGAGGGCGGCGCGGTCGGGGCGGCGCAGCCACGGCTCGATCGAGTCGGCGCCGAGGTAGGGGTTGACGGTCGCCGCGTCGAAGCCGTAGTAGTCGAACAGCGCCGCGGCGCCGGCCTCGGCGGTGTTGCCGATGTCGCCCCGCTTAGCGTCCGCGATGACCGGAATATCGGGCGGGATGGCGTGGCGCAGGCGGTGGAGCGCCTCGAGGCCGGGCGGCCCGAACGCCTCCCAGAAGGCGAGGTTGGGCTTGTAGGCGCAGACGAGGTCGGTCGTCGCCTCGACGATGGCGAGCGAGAAGCGCAGGGCGCCCTCGGCGTCGCGCGCGACGCCGACCGGGAACCGGGCCGGATCGGGGTCGAGCCCGACGCAGAGCAGCGAGGCGTTGCGCCGGGCGGCCGCGCCTAAACGCTCGATGAACATGCCGCTCCCTTCCCTGCCTTGTCGACCTCTCGCCGATGCTTTACCATTCGTGTGAGCTTCGACGTCTCCGGGCTCTCCGGGTGTTGCGCACGGCCGTCGTTGCCGCCACCCGGGAGCGTGTACCCGGGGGTGCCGACCGCCACCGGATCGCACCATGTTAGCACGCGCCCGGCCGCGCCGTGCAGAGCCTGCCCGCCAGCTTCGTCGTCGTAATGGAGGATCAAGGGGAAGTGCTTGCCACCAGCCGCCACCCGCAAGCGGGTACCCGGCTCCGCACCCCGCTGCGCCGTGTTCCCGCCCTCGCGCTCCTGATCGCCCTCGCGCTCGGACTCGTCGCCTGCGGTGGCGGCGGCGGGGCGCAGCCCGCCCCCACCCAGGGGGCGGCCCAGCGCGCCCCCGCCCCCACGCTCGCGCCGGCCGCCTC
>JBHOQZ010000249.1:0-5044 GCA_042408635.1 Chloroflexota bacterium | reverse complement strand
TTGCGTGAGAGGTCGAGCACGACCAGGCGCGGGTCCTCCGCCACCAGCGCCCGCAGCAGCGCGAGCGTGCCGTCGCGGCTGCCGTCGTTGACGAAGACGATCTCGTAGCTGGTAACAGGCGTGCTGGCGAGCGCATCGGTCAACCGCCGGTAGAGCAGCGGCAGCACCGCCTCCTCGTCGTGCAGCGGGATGACGACCGAGAGTGTCGGCCGCGCGCCGGGGTCAGCCATGTCCAACCTCGCTCCGTGTCGCCGCGGGGTGCAACGCCTGTGGTCGGCGGAGCCGCCCGGCAGCCGACCCGCACTCGGTAGGCAACGCCTGCCCACTCGGCTCGGGGCAGGTGCGCCGGCCCATGTCGCCGGATCGCGCGGGGATCGCGCCGGCCACGGCGCGCCCATCGTAGCAGGTCGCGCTGAGCGGAACAACGCTCGGGCAACCGGGACTGGTGGCGCTGGCGGTCGGCGCCCGGCCCTGCCGGCGCTCCAGAAAGGGGCCGTCCGCCACGGGCTCAGCGGGCTGCGGCGGATTGCGTGAGCCGCGCAGCACGAGTAGCATAGCCGCGCGGCGCACGGGCCCTGCGGGCCAGGCGGCGCTCAGGGCGGAACCGGTGGCGCGCCGTCGCCACGCCGCCGCCGACGAGAACCACCAAGGAGTAGCCCCGGCGTGTCCTCCGACCGGATTGCCGTCGAGGGGCGGGTGCCCGAGCCCGCCGCGTCTGATCTCCCCGTTGCGGATCCGGCCATCACCGCCGATCTCCCGGCCGCCTCCCGTCCGCAGCGGTCGGTGCCGGGCTGGCCGGCGGCAGAGGGAGTGGTCGAGAACCCGGCGGCGGCTGCCGCGGCCGCCCGCTGTCGATCCCGCCTGGTGCGGCTGGTGTGGGCCGAGCCGTGCCGCGCGGCGCTGGTGCTGACGCTGTTCCTGCTCGTCTTCTTCTGGACGCCGCTCACGCGCGGCGGCTACTACGCCGGCGCCGACCTGCTCCAGTACTTTCCGCTCCTGCGCGTCGCCCCGCCCGACTACGTGCCGAAGAACGGCCTGCTCGGCGACACCGTCGTCGTGATGTTCCCCTCGCTGAGCTGGAGCAAGACGCTCCTCTGGCAGGGCGAGCTGCCGCTCTGGAACCCCTACAACGGCTGGGGTGTGCCGCATCTGGGCAACTACCAGTCGGCCGTCTTCTCCCCCTTCAGCCTGCCATTCTATCTACTGCCATTCCGCGCCGCGCTGGTCGTCGCGGCGTTCGCCAAGCTCTTCCTGTTCGGCTTCTTCACCTACCTCTGGCTGCGGCTGGTCGGGCTGTCGTTCCCGGCCGCGCTGCTGGGCGGGGTCGCCTTCATGTTCGGCGGCTACCACGTCCTTTGGCTCAACTGGCCGCTGGTCGGGCCGGGGATCGCTCTGCCGGCCGGCCTCTACTTCGCCGAGTTGGCGCTACGCCGGCCGATCGGCAGTCTGCTCGCTGGCCGAACCGCCGCCGGCCCCGATGCGCTGCCGGCCCCGGCGCGATTCGGCGGGCGCTGGCTCGGGCCGACGGCGGCGCGGCGCGGCCTCGCCCTGCTCGGCTTCACGCTTGCCCTCACCGTCGGCCTGCTGACCGGCCACCCGGAGACGTTCTTCTACAGCGCCAGCCTGTTGGGCTCTTACATCCTCTTCCGCCTGGCCCAGATGCGCGAGGGCTGGAGCGCGACCGTGCGGCGGCTGGCCGAGTTCGGCGCCACCGCCGTCCTGGCGCTCGCGCTCGCGGCGGTGCAGCTCCTCCCCTTCTTCGAGTACCTCCGGTCGAGCACGGCGCTCGTTCAGCGCGACGAGCGGCACGTGCTCATGGTGCTGTTCCTCCAGTTCCTGCCGTTGCAGGCGTTCCCGAACCTGCTCGGCAGCCCGGCGCTGCCCTACTACGACCCGATCTACGAGCTGATCGGCGCCAACTACATCGAGGCGAACGGCAACTACATCGGCATGATCGTACTGTTCCTGGCCGGCCTGGCGGTGGTCGCCTGGCCGCTGCACCGCGCGCCGCTCGTCGCCTTCTTCGCGGTGGCGAGCGTGCTCTGGTTTCTCATGGTCTACAACGTCTGGGGCTTCGGCGCCCTCGTGAACACGCTGCCGGTGCTCAAGCTCGGCGTGCCGCTGCGCAGCCACGTCATCTGGCTTTTGAGTCTGAGCTGCCTGGCGGCGTTCGCGCTCGACCTGGTCTGCGCGGGCGGCGGCCGCGCGGCCGTCGGGCTCGGTGGTCCGTTCGGCTCCGCTCGGCCGACGGGGCTCGGGCGTGAGCTCCCGGCGGGGACGGCACCGCTGCTGCTGGGCGCGGCGGCGGTGCTCGCGGCCGCACTGCTGGCCGCCTCGCTGCTCGGCGCCTATGACCTCGTCCACTGGGCGTCGCTCCAGAAGGCGGCCGCCATGAGCCTGCCACCGTCCGTCCGCACGGCGGCCGAGGCGGGTCTTGTTCTCATCAAGCCCGAGCTCGCGCTGCTGCTGCTGAGTTTCGTGGCGGCGGTAGCGGCGGTGGTGGCCGCGCTCTGCCTGCTGCCGCGCGTGCCGGTCCGGTGGGTGCGCGGCGCGCTCGGCGTTGCGCTCGTGCCGCTCGTCTTCCTCCAGACGGGCGGGCTGCTGCGCGACTTCAACCCGACGATCGAGCCGCGCTATTTCTACTCGGTCACGCCCGCGTTGACCGAGATCACGCGCCTGACCGGCAACGAGCAGACGCTGCGCGTCGACGGTGCCGGCATCCCGGTCAACAGCAATCTGTGGTACCGGCTGCGCGCGCTCGGCAACTACGACGCCATCGGCGTGCGCTGGTTCGACGAGCTCCACACCGCGCTGATCGCCAACGCGACCAAGCCGCGGAGCCTGCGCGCGCTCGAGGTGATGGGCGTGCGCTACGTCGCCACCGGCCAGCGTCGCCCCTTCGCCTGGCTGGCCGCCGCCGCCTCGCCCGCGCCCGGCCCCGAGTCGCGCCCGACCGCTGCCCTCGGGCCCGGCGGCTCGGTCAGCCAGACGTTCCGGGCCACCACGGCGAACCTGGCCGCCGTCGCTTTCCCGATCGTGACCTTCGGCCGGACCAACGCCTGCACGCTCGAAATCGCGCTCGACGAGGTCGGTCTCGCGCCGTCGGCCGGTGCCGCGGCTCCCAGCGACCCGGCTGCCGGGACCAGCGGCGGGGAGACACCCGTCGCCCGCACCGCGCTGCCGTGCGCCTCGCTGCGCGACGACGTCTGGCCGGTGCTCGCCTTCGAGCCGCTGCCCGGCTCCGAGAACCGCCTCTACCGTCTGACCGTGAGCAGCCCCGATGCCGCGCCCGGCACGGGCGTGGGCCTGCTCTACCACCCCGGCACGGTCGAGGGCGAGCCGCTGCGGCTCGGCGGTCAGGCGGTGGTCGGCCGGCTCCACCTGGAGGCGCTCGCCTCCGACGTGCCGGGCCTCGACCTGGTCTGGAACGGCGCCTCGGCCGGCTTCCCGATCACGCTCTACCGCGTGCCGACGGCGCCGCCGCGCTTCTACACGGTGGGCAGCGCCGTGACGGCCCCCGACGACGCCGAGGCGCTGCGGCTGCTCACCGACCCGGCGTTCGACCCGGCCACGACGGTCGTGCTGCCGGCCGGCGCCCACACGGGCGAGGGCGGCGGGGAGCCGGGCAGCGTGACGGTGGTCGAGGAGCGGCCGCAGCGGCTGCGGCTGCGCGTCGAGCGGGCGACGCTGGGCTGGCTGGTGGCGTTCCAGACCTGGTTTCCAGGCTGGCAGGCGCGCGTGAACGGCCAGCCCGCGGAGGCGCTGCGCGCCAACGTCGCCTTCACGGCCGTGCCGGTCGGCGCGGGCGTGAGCGAGGTCGAGTTGGTCTACGACCCGGTCAGCGTGCGGCTCGGGCTGCTGGTGAGCGCGGGCGCGCTCGCCCTGACGGCGCTGCTCGCCCTCCTCTTTGTGCGGAGCAGCCGCCGAGCGACCGTCGATTGAGGCCGCCGAAACCGCACCTTGCCGGCGGCGCCTTGCCTTGACGCCGTTTCGGCGGCTGGGGTAGTATCCCATGGCTCTGGACCAGGCGGCCGCCGCGCGGCGCCGCACCCACCGAGTGCCACCTCGGCGACCGGGTTGCGAGGCGCGGGCGGGGCGGTGTGGCCCACCGGAGCGAGGCTGGAAGGCACAGGGGCCCGATGTGACGGTCTACGACTCGACGCGCTCGCAGTCGGCGGTGGTCGACGAGTTCCGCGAGCTGGTGCAGTACCGCGACCTGCTCGTTCAGCTCGTCTCGCGCAACATCAAGACGCGCTACAAGCGCTCCGTGCTCGGCCTCGCCTGGACGATGCTCAACCCGCTCCTGATGATGGCGGTGATGTCCGTCGTCTTCTCGGGCATCTTCAAGGTCGGCGTCGAGCACTACCCGGTCTACGTGCTCAGCGGCCTCATCCTCTGGAACTTCTTCGCCCAGACGACCACCAACGCGATCGCCGAGCTGGTCTGGGGCGGCGCGCTGCTGACGCGCATCTACGTGCCGCGTGCCATCTTCGCCACCTCGGCGCTGGGCACCGACCTCGTCAACCTCGTCATCGCGCTGGTGCCGCTCTTGCTGATCGCGCTGGTGACGGGCGTCGGCATCAGCCCGGCCATCCTCATCCTGCCGGTGCCGATCGTGCTGGTGGCGATGTTCGCGCTCGGCATAGGCCTCCTCCTCTCGACGCTGGCGGTCTACTTCCCCGACGTCAAGGAGACCTATCAGGTCGTCCTCACGGCCTGGATGTACCTGACGCCGATTATCTACCCGATCGACATCATCGCCGAGGGGGACCGCTGGCTGTTCAACTTGAACCCGATGTACCACATGGTCGAGATCTTCCGGGCGCCGATCTACTACGGCCGGTTACCGGCGCCCGAGGCACTCCTGGCGGCGACCGCGGCGGCTGGGCTCAGCCTCGCCCTCGGCTGGTACGTCTTCACGAGGAAACGCGATGAGTTCGCCTACCGTGTCTGACCCCAGAGCGCCGGTCCCGGCCCCCCCGGCCCCTCAATCCCGGGGGGAGGAGGGTGCGCCGCCGGCCCCGGGGCTGGGGGAGGTGGTGCC
>JBHOQZ010000248.1:0-1426 GCA_042408635.1 Chloroflexota bacterium | reverse complement strand
CATCCCCGCGCGGCCTCCCCCGCGGCACCGCCGGCCCCGGACCGATCGGGTCGGGATCAGGCGCGCACGGGTGTAGCGGCGGTTGCCTCCTCGACCGCGCGCGCCAGGCGCCGCACGCCCTCCTCGATTTGCTCCGGGGTGAGCGCGCAGAAGGGCAGCCGTACGAAGCGCTCCCCGTCGGGCCGGTTCGGGAAGAAGCCCTGCCCGTCGCTGAGATTGAGCCCGTGGGCGGCGGCCCGCTCGCGCAGCGCCGCGTTCGTCGTGCCCTCGGGCAGCGTGAGCGAGACGAAGAACCCACCATCCGGCTCGATCCAGCGCGCCTCGGGCAGATAGCGTCGCAGCGCGGCGCCGATCGTCTCCAGCCGGGGGCCGTAGAGCGCGCGTAGGCGTGCGAGCTGCGGCTCCAGCCAGCCTCGACGGCAGAACTCGTAGGCGACCGCCTCGCCGATCAGGTTCGGCGTGATGTAGGTGTCCTCGGCGGCGCGGGCGATCCGCGCGATCGCCTCCGGGTCGCCCACAATGTAGCCGACGCGAACGCCGGGGCTGATCTGCTTGCTGAACGACGACATCTGGAGCGTGTGCGCGGGTGCGAGCTCGAAGAGCGCGGGCAACGGCTTCCCGCGGTAGCGCAGCGGGCGGTAGGGCGAATCCTCGAGCAGCCGGAAGCCGTAGGACTCGGCCAGCTCGGCCAGCCGACGCCGCTTGGTGAGGCTGGCGGTGGCGCCCGAGGGGTTCTGGAAGTCGGCGATCGTGTAGAAGAGGCGCGGCGTCGTCTGCATCAGCGCCGCCTCGAGCGCCCCGAGGTCGGGACCGTCGGCCTCGAGCGGGATGCCGACCGCCTTGACCCCGTGCCGGCGCAGGAGCGTCAGCACCCGGTCGTAGGTCGGCGACTCGACGAAGACGGTGTCACCGGGCTCGAGCAGGCCCAGGCAGATGAACTCGACGATCTGGAGCGAGCCGTTGGCGATCAGCACGCCCTCGGGCGTCACGCGGTGGCGCTCGGCCAGCCACTCGCGCAGCGGTGGGAAGCCGCCGCTCTTGCCGTACTGCATCGCCGTCACACCGTGCGGCCCGGTGATCACCGCCGCGGCGCACTCCGCGACCTGCTCGAGCGGGAAGCTCTCGTTGGCGGGCACACCACGCGTAAAGTCGATCCGCTGCTCCGCGGCCATCGCGCCCTCCTCATCCTCCGTATCTGGCTCCCAGCGCCTCGGCTGCCCGGCCGGCGGGCACACAGCGGCCCGCCTTGGGGTACAAAAAAAGGGACGGCAACCGTGTTTGCTGCCGTCCCTCATCTGGTAGCGGGGGTTGGATTCGAACCAACGACCTTCGGGTTATGAGCCCGACGAGCTGCCACTGCTCCACCCCGCGTCGCAAACATAATCATAGCGCAGGTGGGGGACGGCGTCAAGCCGGGTTGACGCAA
>JBHOQZ010000247.1:0-2879 GCA_042408635.1 Chloroflexota bacterium | reverse complement strand
GCGGCTGTGCTTGCGGCGGCCGCTCGTGCCGGGCTGGCTGGGTGCGGTGCGCCTGCGCCATCTGCGCGTCGGTCAATCGGTGATCGACCTGAACCTGCAGCCCGACGCGGGGATCAGTGTGGTCCACCGCGACGGACCGCCCCTCGAAGTGCTCGGCGCCGACGAGGTCCCGCTGCTCTGACGCGCCGACCCCGCACGATCGCGTGACTGGGCCCGCGCGAAACCGGACCGGTCGCAGGCGCAGCCGCCCACGGCAGCCTCCGAGTCGGGCCACCAGCTGCCGGAGTTAAGGGAACACGAGGGCGCGATCGACCCCGGTCGGCAGCCGCCGGGCGTGGACCCCAGTTCGCGCGGCACGGGTAGCGACGTGGGGTAAACCGGCGGTGGGGGTGGCCCGGTTCCCGGTCGAGCCTGGGGCGGTTCGGGGGCGCGGGCAGGGCGGCCAGCGGGGCATGAGCGTTCTCCGCCGCGCCCGTCGGGCCGCTGCCTTCCACGACCGGGGACCAGGTTGTGGGTCAGGGTACGGGCCCGGTCGCGCGGCGGCGGACGCGCTTCTCGGCGTGGGCAGCCAGGCCCGCCTCCCAGCCGCGCAGTCGCCGCCAGGATCGATCGAGGTCGTTCGTCTCAATCTCCTGGCGCCGGATCGACTGCCAGCGCGCCCGGGGCGACTCTCGCTCCTCGAGGGCGACGCCGGCCAGCCACTCGCCGGCGTCGAGCTCCGGGTCGTAGGGCGCGTACTCCTCGTGGCGGGCCCAGCGCAGCAGCTGCCGGGCCGCGCCGCGCAGCCAGTAGCGCACGAGTCGCAGCTCGGCGCCGTCGGCCAGCTCCCAGCGGCCCGCCACCTCGACCCGCCCGTCGCGCCGCAGGTCGATCGGCGCGGGCAATCCATCGCTCATCGGCAGCAGCTTACCGCTTTCTCGCTCACCTCGCGGCCAGCACGCGCTGCCCGCAGCCCGTGCCTCGGCCAGTCCCAGACGCGGCGTTCAACGACGGCCATGAACCGGCCCAACGAGGCCGGGAGCGCCTCTACAGGTTCCATCAGCCGACCTTGCCACCGCCGGCACCCCGTTTGACAGCCGTTTCGCGGTACCGCCTATAATGCGCCGTCGCGCCCGAACCGCCCCGGCAGAGGGCGCCGAGCCGGTGCGCCGCGGGCAGGACCGGTGCAGGCCGAGGCGGGCGCGCGGAGGAGGCAACGGTGGCCGAATTTGTGTCGCGCGGTGTGCACGAAGAGCGCGCCCGGCGATTCCGCGACTACCTGGCGGCGAACGATCTGGCGGCGCTCGCCGTCTTCACCCCCGAGAACCTCACCTACCTCTCGGGCTTCATGCTCGACGTGCAGCCGTGGGAGCGCCCCGTCGCCTGCGTCATCCCGCGCGACGCCGAGCCGTTCCTGCTCCTCAACGAGCTGTCGACCAACCATATCAAGCTCGCGGTGGAGCGCGGCACCTGCTGGATCACGGACTATGCGATCTACGTCGAGCACCCGCGCCAGACGCGGCGTCTGCCGACCCGGCAGGAGTGGGGCTGGCTGCTGGGGGACCTGCTTAGGCGGCGCGGTATCGCGCGCGGCACGCTCGGCGTCGACTCGATGGCGCCGCTCTCGGCCGCCGTGCGCGAGGGGATGGGGCGCGGCTTCGAGTTCGTGCCGGCGGGCGACCTGGTGCGCGACATGCGCCTGGTCAAGCACGACGAAGAGCTAGCGCTGATCCGGGCCGCCGCCGAGCTCACCGATCTGACGCAGGAGTTCTACCGCGAGACTCTTAAGCCCGGCATGTACGTGGCCGACGTCGACAACCAGGCCCGGCGCTATATGACGCTCAAGGCGATCGAGCTGCACCCCGGCTGTCGGGTCGAGCCGGTGGTGATCGGCTTCTCGGGCATCGAGAGCGCCTGCCCGCACGGTCCCGGCGCCAACTCCGGCATGCGGGCGAAGCCGGGCGACGCGCTCATCAACATCGTGGTGGTGCGCCTGAACGGCTACGTCTGCGAGAATGAGCGCACCTTCCTGATCGGGGACGTCGATCCGAAGCTGGCCGACGCCTTCGAGGTGATGACGCGCGCCCAGACGGCGGCGGCCGAGGCGATGGTCGAGGGTGGGCGCGTCTGCGACCTCGACTCGACAGCCCAGGCGATCATCGAGGCGGCCGGCTACGGCGACTACATCAACCACCGCACCGGCCACGGCATCGGCCTGGCCGGGCACGAGTACCCCGACGACACCGCCTTCAACTACCGCCCGCTCCAGGCCGGCATGGTCTTCTCGTCGGAGCCGGGGATCTACTTCCCCGGCCTGGGCGGCGTCCGCCACGACGACACGGTCATCGTCGGCCGGCAGCAGGCCGAGATCGTCACCCGCTTCACCAAGAACATCGACGACCTGACGATCCGCGTCTGAGCCTCCGGCTGGGGCTGCCCGCCCGGGTCTGCGCGGTTTCGGGTGACGCCTGCCCAGCTGGCAGCCGCCCCGGGGCTGCCCGCCCGGGGGTGCTGGAGGTGGCGAAAGTAGCGCGGCGAAAGGCTGCCCGCCGGGGCTGTCGGCGGGCTGCGGCTGGGTGCGCACGTGGTCCGGCAGCGGCACCGGGGCTGCCCGCCCGGGGCTGCCCGCCGGGGCCCGCGCGCGGCTGGAGCCCCGCGCTCAGGTTGCGAAGCCCCACCCGCTTCGCGGGTACCCGGAGCCGGCTGGGCGGCGCTCGTCCCAGCCCCCGCAGGGGGCTTCGCACCCTCAGCCCGGGGGTTCACCCCCCGGCGGCCGGACAGCACGCGCTTGGCGGCAACCTCAACTTCCGTCTTGCCGGTTCAGCCCCGGGCGGGCAGCCCCGGGCGGGCAGCCCCGGGCTGCCGCGCGGCAGCGTTTACCAAAGGCCGTGCGCCCGCAG
>JBHOQZ010000246.1:0-4021 GCA_042408635.1 Chloroflexota bacterium | reverse complement strand
CTGCTGCTGGCCCTCGGGGCGGTGCTGCTGGCACTCGGCGCCGAGGGCTTCCTGCACCCCGCGCTATACGCGCTCCTGCCGCCCCTGCGGCCGATCCGGGACCAGGAGCGGGCGGCGTTCCTGCTCGCCTTCGCGCTGGCGATACTCGCGGGCTACGGCCTGCGGGCGGCGCTCGCCGAACCGGATCGAGCGGTCGGCGGGCTGCGCCGCACCGCCGCCGCGTTGGGCGGGTTAGCCGCAATCCTGGCCGCCGCGGGCACCGCGGTCTCCCTGTGGGCTGCCGTGGCACCGGCAGCGCGCGGCCCCGTCGATCAAACGGCCAACAGCCTCTGGCTGGCGGCGCTGTTCGCGGGCGTCACGTTCGCGCTCCTGCGCTTCCGGCTCGCCACGCCGCGGGCCGGCACCGGCTGGGGTCTGCTGGTCGTGCTCGTCGTGCTCCTCGACCTGGCCGGCGCGAGCTGGCGGACGCACCTGGTCGAGCGACCGCCCAGTGCGCTCGTGCCCTTCTCGCCGCTCGTCGAGGCGATCCGAACTGAAGCGGCGAACCGAATGGGGCAGTTCCGGATCGCCAGCGAGGGGCTGCTGCCAGGCGACGGCAACGCCGGCGCGCTCCACGCACTCGAGGACCTCGTCGGCAACAGCCCGCTCGCGCTCGCGGCCTGGCGCCGTTTAGAGGCGCGCGGGGAGGAACCGCGGCGCTGGGCGCTGCTGGGCGTGCGCTATGTCATCACGCGCCGCCAGATCGCTGACCCGCGGCTTGAACCCCTCGCCAGCGAGGGTGACGCTCGCCTCTACCGCTTGCGAGCCGACCTCCAGGCTCCGCGCGCGCGGTTCGTGCAGAGTGCCATCGTCGCGCCAAGCGAGGCCGATTTCTTCGCCATGACCAACGCCGCCGACCCCACCTTCGCCGTGCTGGCGCAGGCGCCGCCAACCGCCCTCGATGCACCGCTGGCTGCCCCCCTGGCGGTGGGATACGAGCGACCGGACACCGACCGGATCGTGCTGCGCCTGGAGGCACCCGGCTCTGGTCTGGTCCTGCCGGGTGAGGTGCTGGTGCCGGGCTGGAGCGCCCGTGCGCTCGACGGGAGCCGGAGCTACCCGCTGCTGGCGGCGGACGGCGGCCTGATTGCGATCCCGGTCGAGCCGGGACCGCACGCGATCGTGCTGCGCTACGAGCCGCCGCGCGCGGCACTGGGGCGTCAGCTCGCGCTGGCCGCGCTCGCCCTCGCGACTGTGGCGGTCCTGTCCGGTGGGCTGATCGCCCTGGTCCGCGGGTGGCGGCGCCGACCGCGGCCGGAGGTGGCGGCGTGAGCCGTCAGCGGCCCGCCGGATCGCTGCTGCTCGTGGGGCTAGCGCTGCTCCTGGTGTCAGGCGGCTGCGCCGCGCCGGACCCGCGCGCCGGCTGGGAACCCTACTGGCGCGACCTGCGCTACTTCGTCATCGGCGTCTGGAGCCGCTGGACCACGCCGGAGATAGACACGGCGGATCTGGCGCCCGTGCGTTACGTCGACGTGCCGCCCTACGGCATCAACACGAATCTCCACCTCGAAGTTGAGCCGGAGAAGCGGCGGCGGACAGTGCAGATGATCCGTGACGCCGGCTTTCGCTTCGTGCGCGAGCAGTTCCCCTGGCAGGATATCGAGCGGATCCACAAGGGCGGCTACCTCGACGAGCGCCACGACTACAAATCGACCTGGGAGCTGTACGATTCGGTGGTCGACCTGGTCCAGGAGCACGGCCTCGAGCTGATCGCCCGGCTCGACTACCCACCCGACTGGTCGCGCCGCGACCCCTACCCCTTCGGGCCGCCCGACAACTTCGAGGACTACGGCGACTTCGTGGCGACGGTGGTCGAGCGTTACCGGGGCAAGGTGCGCTATTTCCAGATCTGGAACGAGCCGAACCTCGCCTTCGAGTGGGGCAACCGTCCGGTCGATCCGGCCGCCTACGTCGAGCTGCTCAAGGTCGCCTACCGCCGTGCCAAGGCGGCGAACCCCGACGCCGTGATCCTGACAGCGGCACTCGCCCCGACCCTCGAGCCGGGCCCGGAGAACCTCAATGACCTGGTCTACTTGCGCCGGATGTACGA
The DNA here is from genome assembly GCA_042408635.1 of Chloroflexota bacterium. Lineage (GTDB taxonomy): Bacteria > Chloroflexota > UBA6077 > FW602-bin22 > JBHOQZ01 > JBHOQZ01. The sequence continues at coordinate 1,932 of JBHOQZ010000246.1, read as the reverse complement.
GGCGGGCGCGAAGGGCTCCTTCGACATCCTGAGCGTCAACCCCTACGGCCTGCGCTCCGGTCCCGACGACAGGCGGCTGGCGCCGGGCGACACGAACTTCTCGCGGCCGCTGCTGGCCCGGCAGATCATGGTCGAGTTCGGCGATACCGAGACGCCGATTTGGGCCTCCGAGATGGGCTGGAACGCGCTCCCCCCCGACTTCCCCGAGGAGCCGATGTACGGCCGGGTCACGCGCGCCCAGCAGGCCGCCTACACGGTGCGCGCCTACCAGCGGGCGGCGGAGGAATGGCCCTGGATGGGCGTGATGTGCCTCTGGACGTTCAAGCTCGTGGGCGCCGACCTCGATCGGCAGCAGGCGAACTACTTCGCGGCGGTGGACGAGCAGTTCCGGCCGTTCCCGGTGTTCGACGCCGTGGCCGAGCTGGCGCACAGGCGCCCGATCCTCCACCGCGGCTACCGCCAGGAGACGGAGCGGGCGATCACCTGGGACGGCGCCTGGCTGCCGCTGCGCGACGAGCGGGCGAGCCTGGGCGCCTACCGCCTCGCCGCGTCGCCCGGCGCGCGGCTGAGCTTCGCCTTCGACGGCTCCTCGCTCCACCTCGTTGTGCGGACCGGGCCGGACGGCGGGCGCGCCAACATCTGGATCGACGGCTCGCCCTGGGCGGCCAACCAGCTCCCGAAGCGCCGCGACGGCCGCGCCTACCTCGACACCTTCTCCCCGATCGAGCAGTGGCAGGTCGTCGTGCCGGTCGCCGAGCGGCTAGCGCGCGGTCGCCACACCGTCACGATCGAGGTCGCTCCGGAGCGCCAACCGGGTTCGACGGGGCAGGCGGTGGCGATCGACGGCGTGCTGGTTGAGGCGCGGCCGGCCCCCGACGAGCCGACCGCGATCGCCCTGGTGGGCCTGGGCCTCGCCACCTGGATCGGCTGGCTGCGGGCGCGACAGTGGGCCCGATCGCTGTGAGCCCGACCATCGACGTGCCGCCAGCGGTCGCGGCAAACCGGCAGGCCGGCGCCAGCCGGACCCGGCCTCGACGGGGGGCACGGCGGCCATCCCCGCCCGTGCTGCTGGCGACGCTGGCCGCCTTCGCGCTGCGGCTGCACGACCTCGGCCTGCAGAGCCTCTGGTACGACGAAGGCGTCTCGGCCGCGATGACGCTGCGGCGGCTGGGCGAGATCCCGGCCGCCGCGGCGGGCGACGTCCACCCGCCGCTCTACTACCTGGCGCTGCACCTCTGGGCGATCGTGGCGGGCCGAGGCGAGTGGTCGCTGCGCCTCTTCTCGGCGCTCGCGGCGACGCTCACCGTGCCGCTCGTCGCGCGCGTCGGCGCTCGGCTCATCTCGCCGGCCACCGGTGCGGCCGCCGCCTGGTTCCTCGCCACGCTGCCCCTCCACATCTACTATGGCCAGGAAGCGCGCATGTACGCGCTGGCGACGCTCCTGGCCACCGCGACCGCCGCCGCGGCCGCGGAGATCGCCACGCGCGCCCGCGCCGCGACGAGCGACGCGGCCGGTTCTGTGGACATGCCTGAGGCTGGATCGCTCAGACCGCAGCAAATCGACGCGCGGGGTGGCGGGGCAGCGCGCGATGGCTCGGCGCGGCTGCCCGAGGTGGTGGCGCACCGGGCCGCGCGCGGCTGGAGCCCCGCGCCGATCCAGCCAGGCCCGCTGCTGGAGATTGCCAGAGTAACCGCCGCGTGGGTCGGCGAGCGGCTGAGGGGTGCGCAGGCGGTCCGGCATCAGCGCCGCCGCCGCGCGGGGATCAATCCCCGCGCTGAATCGGCAAAGCCGGCTGAAGCCGGCCCGGCGCGCGGCCCAGCCCCCGGAGGGGGCTTCGTGGGTTCGGCCCGGGGGTTCACCCCCGGGCGTCCGGGCTGCACCCACGGTCCGCCACACCTGGGCAGAGTCCGTCAGCCGCTCGACCGGGCTGAC
>JBHOQZ010000243.1:0-1214 GCA_042408635.1 Chloroflexota bacterium | reverse complement strand
GCCGCCTGAGTCGCGGCCGGCGCCGGGGCGGGGGCGCCGGCACAGGCGGTGACCACCAGGCTGGTGCACGCCGCCAGCGCTGTGAGCGAGACAGGGATCCTGAACCGCATGGATTTTCTCCAGTTCAGGCCAGGGTAGGCGCTCACAATATCCCTGGCCGTGCAGGTGTCTCAACGGAGTATAGGCCCGCCCCGGCGCGGCTTCAACGCGCCGGGGCGCGGTATCACACTGCCCGGGGCCCGCGGCGCGCCGAGCTTCTCCGCTGCCTTCCATCTCCACCGGGCAGCGGGACGGGCCGAGCCGGCGACCGCTGCCGCTGCGCGTCCGCGCGAGAGCGGCGAGGCAGGGCCGCGCTCAGCTTCCCCGCAGCTCGCGAATCTTGGCGGTGAGCGCGGGCAGAATCTGCTTGTAGTCCCCCACCACGCCGAAACGGGCGTGGCGAAAGATGTTCGCGTCGGGGTCGCGGTTGATCGCGACGATATTCTTCGCCCCGGTCACCCCCGCGATATGCTGGACCGCGCCCGAGATGCCGACCGTGATGTACAGATCTGGCGTGATCGTCACCCCGGTCAGCCCCACCTGGAGCGAGGGCGGGACCCAGCCGGCGTCGGTGACCGCCCGGGTGGCGCCCACGGCCGCCCCGAGCGCCTCGGCCAGCTCTTCGACATAGTGCCAGTTCTCCGGGCCGCCCAGGCCGCGGCCGCCCGAGACGACGATCTTGGCGTCGCGGAGCCGCGGCCCTCCGGTCGGCGCCGCCTGTACCGTCTCCAGCAGCCGGGTCTTGACCTGGGCTTCGTCGATGCTCGGGGCCAGTGTCTCTACCCTGGCCTGGCGGCCTTCCTGGCGCTGGGCCGGGTCGAAGGCCCGCGGCCGCAAGGTCGCCAACTGCGGAGTGGTGCTGTGGGTGTATTCGGCGATTGCGTTGCCGCCGTACACCGGCTTGGTCATCACGACAACACCATCCTGCACCCGCAACGCGGTGCAATCAGTAGTCAATCCGGCTTCCAGCCGCGCTGCGAGCCGCGGCGCCAGCTCGCGGCCGCTGGCGGTATGGCCGATGAGGACGACCGTCGGGCTGAGCTGTCGGACGGCCTGCTCGACCGCGGTGACGAACACGTCGCCGACGTAGGTGCGCAGCCGGGGATCGTCCTCATCGGCCATACCGCCAGCGGCCGCGAGCTGGCGCCGCGGCTCGCAGCGCGGCTGGAAGCCGG
>JBHOQZ010000239.1:0-1861 GCA_042408635.1 Chloroflexota bacterium | reverse complement strand
GAGCCAGCCGGCGGCCAGGTTGTAGAGCAGGCAGACGACGGCCACGGCGATGAAGCCGGCGGCGGCGTAGAGGAACGGGATGAGCAGCGCCAGCCAGGCCATGCCTGCCGTTGGCGCGCCCGGCTGGCTACTGCCGGCCGGCGTCAGCAACCCCGCCAGGCCGAACGGCACCGCCACCAGCAGCCCGAGCAGGAAGTACATCGCGGCCGCCACCTTCGCCGTTTGGACCACACCGAACGCCCTGATCTGCCGACGCATCATCGCGCTCCTTAACCAGCCCCCGAACCCTGCCAACCGCTTACCTACCCGGGCAGGCAGGTGCCGCGGGCAGACCGGGGTAACCCCTACCGACGCCACAAGCCGCCGGCCCCGCTTCGCGCCACAGTGTAGGCGAGCGCGGCGACCAGCGGCAGGAACAGCAGGCCGAACGCGGCGTAGGGATCGGGCGCGAGCAGCAGGGCGAGCGCGACCGCCGCGGCGATGAGCAGGTAGGGCAGCCACCAGCGGCGGCCGAACGCTAGCCCACCCGCCACGGTGATACCGACCGCGAGAAAGCCCGCCAGGGCGGCGTTCACGTCGCCCGTCAGCCAGAGAGGGAGGGCCGTGGTGGGCCCGGGTTCCAGGGTTGGGGCCGTGCCTGGACGGCCCGCGTCGGCGGGGGGTGGGGCTGTGGTAAGATGCCGTATCGGTGTATCCCTCTGGCAGGAAGGAACCCCAACCCTTGTTCGCTTTGCGCCTGCTTTCCCTGGCCGCGCTGGTCGCCCTGACCGTCGCGGTGCTGGGCTGTAGCTCTCTACCGTTCACGACCGAATCGCGCCCCGCCGTCGAGACCCAGCCGATCACCTACGTCGCCATCGGCGCCTCCGATACGGTCGGTGTCGGCGCCGACCGGCCCGAGGTCGAGGGCTGGGTGCCGCAGCTCGCGGCGAAGCTGCCCCCCGGCTCGAAGCTGGTCAACCTCGGCATCAGCGGCTCGCTGCTCAGCGACGCGCTGCGCCAGCAGCTCCCGGTCGCGGTCGGCGCCCGGCCCGACCTGGTCACCGTCTGGCTGGCGGTCAACGATTTCAACGCGCAGGTGCCGCTGCCGCGCTACCAGGCGAACCTCGACACGCTCCTGGGCGAGCTCGAGGCGACCGGCGCCCGCGTCTACGTCGGCAACGTGCCGGACCTGACGCAGGTGCCGATCTACGGCCAGTTCGGCATCCCGGCCGCCGCGCTCTCGGAGCGCGTGGCCGCCTGGAACCGTGTGATCGCCGAGACCGCCGCCCGCCACGGCGCCACAGTCATCGACATCAACGCCAACTGGCAGGAGCTGGCGGAGCACCCCGAGTACGTGAGCAGCGACGGCTTCCACCCGAGCGCCGAGGGCTACCGGCGGCTGGCCGAGCTGTTCTGGGCGGTGATCGCGCCCGGACTGGGCGGGGCGACATGACACTCCCGTCCGAGCTCAAGGCGACCATCGTCACGTCGCTCGACCCGGCGCTGCCGGTCGACCGCAAGCCCGTCATCGAGGCGCTTGGTGTCCGCAAGGTCTACGCGGGCGGCGCGCACCACGTCGAGGCGCTGCGCGGGCTCGACCTGACCGTCTACCGGGGCGAGATGGTCGCGATCATGGGGCCGAGCGGCTGCGGCAAGACGACGCTCCTCAACTGCCTCTCCGGCCTCGACAGCATCGACGGCGGGGACGTGCGCATCGAGGGCGTGTCGCTGGCCGGCATGAGCGACCGGCAGCGCACCGACTACCGCGCCCGCCGCATGGGCTTCGTCTTCCAGTCGTTCAACCTGCTGCCGGTGCTGAGCGCGGTCGAAAACGTCGAGCTGCCGCTCCTGCTCATCGGGCACAGCAGCCGGTCGGCGCGGG
>JBHOQZ010000230.1:0-8055 GCA_042408635.1 Chloroflexota bacterium | reverse complement strand
GCCAGCGGCTCACGCTGCGCCGCCTGCCCGGCTGGCGCGGGCGGGCCGCGGTCCACTTCTACCCTGACCGCGCGCGCTTCCCCGCGCCGGGGCTGCTCGGCGGCCACCCCGGCGCGCCGGCCCGCGTGGCGCTCAATGGCGCCGAGGTGCCGCCCGACTCCACGCTCTTCCAGGAGGGCTACCTCGAGCTGACCGACGATGCCGTCTTCACCTACGATCTGCCGGGGGGCGGCGGCGTGGGCGACCCGCGCGAGCGCGAGCCCGAGCGTGTGCGGGCGGATGTGAGGCGGGGCTGGGTCTCGCCGCGAGCGGCGCAGGAGCTCTACGGGCTGCGCGACCTCGACGCCGCTGCGGCCCGCGCGGGCGATTGAGGCTGGCCAGAACACGGCCCGCGCGCGGGGCGGCGGCCGGTTCGGGCTGTCCGAGGTCCGAGAGGGATGGGAAGGAGAGGTATGACGATCCTGGGAGCGGCTGAGCCGACGGGACAGGCGACCTTGACCGCGATCGAGCGGTTCAACGAGGCGTTCAACCGGCACGACGTGGATGCGGTGATGGCCGCGATGACCGATGACTGCGTCTTCGAGAACACCGCCCCGGCCCCCGACGGCACGCGCTACGAGGGCGCCGTCGCGGTGCGCGCCTTCTGGGAGGCGTTCTTCCGCGGCTCGCCCCGCGCCCACTTCGAGGCGGAGGAGCTGTTCGTGGCGGGTGACCGGGCGGTCGTGCGCTGGCTCTACACCTGGCAGGACTCGGCCGGCGGCATCGGGCACGTGCGCGGCGTCGACATCTTCCGGGTCCGCGACGGCCGGGTGGCCGAGAAGCTGTCGTACGTCAAGGGGTAGGCAGCGGAACCGCCCCGATGGGAGGGGAGCCGGTGGACGGGCTGGCGGATCGCGTGGCGCTGGTGACCGGGGCGGCGAGCGGCCTGGGCAGGGCGATCGCGCTCGTGCTCGGGGCGCGCGGGACGCGGGTGGTCGTCGCCGACCTGCCGGCGAAGGCGGAGGCGGCGGCCGGCGTGGCGCAGGAGATCGAGGCGGCGGCCGGCGTGCCCGAGGGAACGCGCGCGACGGTGGCGGGGATCGACGTGCGCGACCCGGAGACGCTGACGGCGGCGGTGGCGCACGCGGTCGAGGTCTTCGGCCGGCTCGACATCGCGGTCTGCAGCGCCGGGATCAACATCCGCCGGCCGGCGCTCGAGGTGACGCCCGAGGACTGGGAGGCCGTAGTCGACATCAACCTCCGCGGCGTCTTCTTCTCGGCTCAAGCGGCGGCCCGCCAGATGGTGCGCCAGGGCGGCGGCGGCAAGATCGTCAGCATCGCCTCGATCTTCGGCCTCGTTGGCGGCACCGACCGCGCCCCCTACGCCGCGAGCAAGGGCGGCGTGGTCAACCTCACCCGCGCGCTCGCGGTCGAGTGGGCGCCCCACCGGATCCAGGTGAACGCCGTGGCACCGACGTTCGTGCTCACGCCGCTGACCGAGAGCATCTTCCAGGACCAGGCGTACCTGGCCTGGGTTCTCGATCGCACTCCCAACGGGCAACTGGCGACGACGCTCTCGGTAGCCGAGGCGGTGGCGTTCCTCGCCTCGCCCCAGGCCGACGGCATCACCGGCGTGACCCTGCCCGTCGACGGCGGCTGGACGGCGCAGTGACGGTGCCGCTGAATGGTCCCGGCGGGGCGAGGTGCGTCTGCTAGCCCGCGCCCACCAGTTCGACGACGCGGGCAAGCACGTCGATCGCGGCGGTGGCCGGGCAGTCGGCCAGGTGCAGGATGACGAGGTCGGCGCCGACGGCGTGGAACGCGGCGATGCCCGCGGCCATCTCCTCCGGCGGGCCGCCGAGCGTGGGCAGCGCCGGCGAGGCGGGCGCGGCCGGCCCCGTGCCGGGCGCGACACGCACCTCGACCGTCCGCCCGACCGCGGCCGGGTTGCGACCGACGTCCCGGCAGGCGGCGTCGAGCGCGGCGAACCGCTCGACGAGCGCCGCCGGCGAGGCCGGAAAGCCCGTGTTGTAGAGCTCGGCGTGGCGGGCGGCGAGGTGGAGCATGCGCGGCGCCTCCCCGCCGATCAGGATCGGGATCCGCCCGCCCGACGGACCGCGCGGACGCAGCTCGCAGTCGCGGGCCCGGTAGTAGCTGCGCGCGAAGTCGACGCGGCCCTGGCGCAGGAGCGGCACGATGATGGCGAGCGCCTCCGAACCGGGCGACGCGGTGGTCGAAGGGCACGCCGAGCGCCCGAAACTCCGGTTCGTGTCAGCCCGCGCCCAACCCGAGGATCAGGCGCCCCCCGCTCACCTCGTCCAGGGTATCGGCCAGCTTGGCGAGCAGCGCCGGGTTGCGTAGCGCCGCATTGAGCACCAGCGAGCCGAGCCGGATGCGCTAGGGGGCCGCCGCCAGCGCCACCATCAGCGTCCAGCACTCCCAGACACCGTCCCTCACACCCGGCGGCAGCGTCACGAGCGGCGGCGTATTGCGGAAGAACAGGTGATCGCAGACCCAGACCGAGTCGAAGCCGGTCGCCTCGGCCGCGCGGGCGAGCTCGGGCAGCAGCCCCCAGGGGCGGTGCCGCGCCCAGTCAGCTCATGCTCGATCGTGGGCAGCCGCAGCCCCAGTCCGGGTCGGCCAGCGAGATCATGCGAACTGCGGCAGGACCTCGTCGAGGACGCGGCGGAGCTGCACCTGCTGGTTCCAGCTCGTGATGCTCAGCGTCACCTCGGAGAAGCCCATGCGCTCGTAGGCGCGCAGGTGCTCGATGCACTCGGCCGGTGAGCCGGCGGCGGTCCAGCTCGTCACGCGCTTCGACATGTCGGTCATGTAGTAGTCTTCGAGGAACCGCTGGGATTCGGCCAGCGCCGCCTGCTGGTCCTCGTTGACGTTGATGTTGTGGTAGAGGTGCGTCTCGATCTCGTCCGGGTTGCGGCCGAGGTCGCGCGCCTTCCGACGCACATCCTCGATCCGCCAGGCGACGTCTTCCGGCTCCGAGATCGATGTCTGCCAGCCGTCGGCGTGGCGTGCTACCCGCAGATGCGTGCGCTCGATCACCGCCCGATCGCCCTGGGCATTGTTGGCGATCCAGATCGGCGGCCGCGGCCGCTGGACCGGCTTGGGCTCGATCGTCACCCCCTCGAACCGGTAGTGCTTGCCCTCGAAGGTGACGTTGTCCTCAGTCCAGAGCAGCTTGAGGATCTTGATCCACTCGACCAACCGCTCGACCCGCGCCCGGTTGTCGACGCCGTAGGTCCGGTTCTCGAGCTCGCCGCCCGCCTGCGGCACGATGCCGGTGCAGCCAACCATAACCGTGCGGCCACCCGCGAGCAGGTCGAGGCTCGCCCACTGGTAGGCGAGCTGGATCGGGTCGCGCAGGGTGAAGCTCGCCATGCACGCCTGCCCGAGCCGGACGCGCCGCGTGCGCGCGGCCAGGCCGGCCAGCAGCATCATCGATTCCAGGCGCGGCTTACCGAAGAGGCTGTCGCCGACCCAGACCGACTAGATGTGCGGCGAGGCGTCGGCGATCTCCGCCATGCGCAGCATCTGGTCGACCGTGATGGCGCCCATCAGCACGCCCCGGTTCGGCAGCGTCAACCCGAACTTCACCCGACACCTCCCCGGCGCGCCGCCTTGGCGCCCTGCCGCAGCCCTCGACCGCCCGACCAGCGCAACGGCACGGGCCGCATTGTACACGCTCCCTCTGGGTCGGGGTGGGCGGACCGGAGGTCGTCGGGCGTCGGCTCAGTCGTGGCCCACGTCGATCCGCTCGAGCAGGGCGCAGGGCGAACGCGCGAACAGGTCGGCCGCCCGCAGCGAGGTGGCGCCCTCGCCCGGCTCCGGCACATAGAGCTCGCCGGTCAGCACGTTGCGCAGCCGCCAGGCCGCGACCTCGGGCGGCAGGCGCAGCCGCGTCTCGCCCCAGACCGCCTCCCCCAGGGGTGGCTGGAGGCTGCCGCGCGTCAGCCGCACGGCCAGCCTCGGGGTGGCCACAATCGCGGCCTCCTCGCCCAAGCGCCGCGCGAACGCGACGACGTGGTCCTGCCTTGGCGCGGTGGCCTCGAGCGGCAAGTAATCGCCCTCGGCGAAGAGGTGCGGCCGGCGTCGCCGCAGGTCGAGCGCCATGAGCGTGAGCCAGAGCTTGATGCGGCCGTCGCGCCAGGTCCGCAGCAGCTCGTCGATCAGGTCGGCGCGGCGTTCCGGCGGACCCGCCCGCCAGGCGCGCAGTTCGTCGAGGAGACGCTGCCGGAGCGCGTAGTCGACCGGGCGGCGGTTGTCGGGATCGACCAGGCTCAGGTTCCAGAGCTCGGAACCCTGGTAGATGTCGGGCACGCCGGGCGCGGTGAGCTTGAGGAGCGCCTGCCCAAGCCCGTTGAGCATGCCGTAGAAGGCGACCTTCTCGCGCAGCGGCCGCAGCGCCTGGAGGAAGGCGCGCGAACGCTTCGGGTCGAGGATCGCCGCTACGAAGTCGGTGACCGCGCGCTCGTAGGTCTCGTTGGGGTTGATCCAATTGGTGTGCGCCTTGGCCTCGCGCGTCGCCTTGAGCATGTAGGCCTGGACGCGCTCGCGGAACGACGCCACGTCGTCGCAGACCACACCCTCGCCCTCGAGCGGCCAGGCGCCGAGCAGCGTCTGGTAGAGGAGGTATTCGTCGTTGGCGTCGGGCATCCATTCCCCGCGCTCGGAACGGGTGAGGTGCCGCCGGTTGAGACGGCGGAACCGCGCCAGGGCGCTGCGCCACTCGCGCGGGATCTCGGAGAGCACGTCGATGCGTGCCCGCACGTCCTCCCCGCGCTTGGTGTCGTGGGTCGAGGTGGCAAGCAGGGCGTGCGGCCAGTCGCGGCGGCGCTCCAGGCACTCGGCGTGGAACCGAGCGGGCGGCGTACCGAAGACGTCTGGGTTGCCGCCGACCTCGTTGAGCGAGACGAGGCGGTTGTAGAGGTAGAAGGCGGTGTCCTCCACGCCCTTGGCCATCACCGGGCCGGTGGTCTGCTGGAAGGTCATTAGGAAGCGGCACCACAGCTCGTGGTCCTCGGGCGAGAGCCGCTCGGGGTGCTCGAGCAGGAGCAGGTCGCGGATGAACTCGAAGATGGCACGGGCGGTGCGGCGGTTCTGGCGGATCGCCTCGTCGATGGCGGCCTCGATGGCGGCGCGGTCGCCGGGATCGATCGCGCCCGAATCGCAGATGCGGTAGGTGCGGTAGCGCGGCAGCGCCGCGATCACCTCGCGCACGGCGAACGTCAGGCCGTTGAGCGTGAAGTCCTGGTGCCAGCGGCTGCGGGAGGCGATCTGCTTGAGGAGGTCGCCCAGCTCGTTGATGTCGCCGGGGAAGGCGACGAGCATCAGCAGCTTCTTGCAGTTCGCGACGAGCTTGCGGTAGTGGATCGGCTCGCCCTGGACCGTCGCGAAGATCTCGTCGAATGCGCTCTCGGCCGCCGGGTCGACGAACAGCCCGGTGACGCTGTTGGCGAAGTCGTAGCCCGTCGTTCCGTCGCAGGGCCACACGGCCGGCAGTGGCTCGCCCCGGCTCAGGATCTTCTCGACCACGACATAGAGCGGGCGACACAGCAGCTCCTCCGCCGAAACACCTGTCCCGCCGGCGGCCGAGGCGATCTGCCGGGCACAGGCCGCGCCGATCTGGGCGAGCCACGCGGCCTCCGTTGCCTCGTCGGGCGCATCATGCGCCGCCGATGGGTCGACCCGCGCCAGCTCGTGGCGCACGAGCGCGAGCACGTAGTGGCGCTGGAGGGTGCGCAGGTAGCCGAGCGGATCCCAGAGCCCGTCGGGGTGGTCGATGCGCAACCCCGTGATCTTCCCCTCCGCGAGCAGGCGCAGCACTAGCCGGTGGGTGTCGCGGAACACCTGCGGTAGCTCGACGCGGATCCCGGCGAGCTCGTTGACGTCGAAGAAGCGGCGGTAGTTGATCTCCTCGCCGGCCACGCGCCAGTAGGCCAGGCGATACGCCTGCTGGCGCAGAAGTGTGTCGAGGCGGTCGAAGCTGGCGGGGTCGCCCGGCGTGCCGTGGTAGGCCGCCACCGCCGCCTCGACGGCCGCCCGAGCGACCTCGTTGGTGGTCATGAGGTGCGCCAGCCGGCGCTTGACGACCTCCTTCTCGCGGGCGCGCTCGATCAGGCGCCCCGGGTCGGTCTCCAGGCGGTCCGGCAGGTTGCGCGCGGCGGTGATGATGCTCTGGAGCTCCAGACGGGCCTCGGCTGCGGGATCGACCAGCGCGGCCAGGTCGGCCAGTTCGCCCGGCTCGCCTGAGGCGCTCGGCTCGGGCAGGTGCTCGAGCGCCTCCTGCAGGATCAGCGCATAGGTCTGCGGGTCGATCGGGAAATAGCGGCCCCAGTAGTCGAGGCGGAAGGCGCCGCCCTCGTAGCAGAGCTTCAGCTCGCCGCTCTCGAGCACCCGGCCGTAGGGGCCGCCAAGGAAAGGGACGAGCACGCGGCCCTGCATGTCGCGCGCGCGCAGCGGCTCCCAGTCGATGTCGAAGTAGCTGGCGTAGAGCGAGGCGCGGCCGTTCTCGAGCACATCCTGCCACCAGCGATTGTCGTTGCCGGCGATACCCATGTGGTTGGGCACCATGTCGAGGATTTGACCCATGCCGCGCCGCAGCAGCTCCTCGACCAGCGCGTCGTAGTCGTCCGGCGTGCCGATCGCCGGGCTGAGCGCGTTGTGGTTATTGATGTCGTAGCCGTGCGTGCTCTCGGGGTGGGCCTGCAGGTAGGGCGAGGCGTAGATGTCGCTGATGCCCAAGGCATCCAGGTACGGCACGATCGCGCGCGCCTGCTGGAACGTGAAGTGGCGGTTCAACTGGAGGCGGTAGGTCGCCCGGGGGATGCGCCGGCCGCGTAGCAGCCGTTCGACGACGCGGCGCACGACGGACTGGGGCAGGCCTGAACCGATCGCTTCCTCGACCGGCTGCTCGTCGACACCTATCGCTTCCATTCTGCACCCTCTCTCGGAGCGGCGTAGCAAGGAGCGTGCCAAGCTGCCCCGGCCCCCTTCGCCGCCGCTGAGGGTCGTGGGCGCGGGGCGCGGCTCATGCCGGCCGCGCGCTGGGTGCCCCGAAAGGAGGGGCAGGCGGTGGCGCGGGCGCTCAGGCAGCGACGTCGAGGAGCGCGCTGAGGGCCTCGGGCAGGATCAGGGCGACGGAGCCGACGTGCGTGGCTCCGAAGAGGAGGCCCGAGCCGTGCGGCGTGAAGTCGCCGCGCGCTCGCTGGACGCCGAGCACACCCTCGGTCAGGAGCGCCAGGCGGCGGCCCTCGGGTGCGAGCGCGGCGAACACGGCGTACCTGGGCGCCTGCCCCGCGTTGACCGGCGTCGGGGCGCCGACCAGCGCCGACGCCTCCAGGGTCGGCACGGCGAACCGCTCGAAGGGGAGGAAGCCGCTCAGCGGCACGGGGGACGGTGGTGCCGGGCGCAGCGGACCGCGCCGCGCCACCAGCCGAACGCAGTGCAGCGGCAGGGCCAGATAGCGGTACGCGTCGCCGGGCATCGCCGTCGCCAGCACCAGGAGCGGCTCGTCTGGTCGCGGCAGTGCAGCGGCGTGGGCGCTGCCCCTCAGCGCCAGCGGCCGGGCCGGGTCAACCACCGCCGTGGCGGGTGACCAGGCAACCGACTGCGGCATCGGCAGCCGCTCCGGGCTGAGCGCGACGGCGGCTCGGCGCAGACGGCCGAGGTGCTCGGCGGTGATCTCGAGCAGGATTTCATCGGCCGTGACGAGCGCGGCGCTGATGCCCGGCGCCCCACTGGTCGGGGTGAGCGGGGGTCGCGGCCCCGTTGAACCAGCCGGCGCTTGATCCGGCCGGGCAACGGCCTGGCCCGCCGGCACCTGGTCGAAGGTGCGCAGACCTTCGAGGCGCTCGACCGCCAGGCCGAGCGGCCCCCACCCGACCGCGTGCGACCCCGCCCGTACGACCAGGACCACGCCGGGCGCGCCCCCCTGGCCCAGCAGCGAGGCGGCGTCGAGGACGGGCAATGCCCGATCGCCGAGCGCCACGGTGCCGGCCCAGCCGGGAACCGGGTCGGCCAGCGGGCGCAGCCGCGCCACGTCGTCCACGCGCAGCAGCG
>JBHOQZ010000225.1:0-1610 GCA_042408635.1 Chloroflexota bacterium | reverse complement strand
GATCCGCGCCGCGCTCGTCTCGTGCCGCCCGCCCAGGTCGCGGTCGCTCTCCCGGCCGGCCGCGCGGAACGGGTCCACGACGACCGCGCGGTCGGCCAGCCGCAGCGCCTCGGCGAAGCCGGCGGCGAACCGGCGCGTCCGGTCGAGCGTGTGCGGCTGGAACAGGCACACGAGCCGGGCCGGTCCGAGCGAGCGCGCCGCCTCCAGCGTCGCCCGCAGCTCGGTCGGGTGGTGGGCGTAGTCGTCGACGACCTCGACGCCGGCCACATTCCCGCGCCGCTCGAAGCGCCGGCGCGCGCCCCGGAACGCGGCGAGCGCCGGCAGCACCACTTCCAGCGGCAGGCCCAACGCCTCGCGGCAGGCCGCGATCACCGCCAGCGCGTTGAGGGCATTGTGACGACCCGGCACCCCGAGCGCCACCTCGGCTAATCGCTCATCGCCGTGACAGACGCCAAAGCGAAAGGCGCCCGCGGCCGGATCGACCTGAAAATCGCCTGCGACATAATCCGCGTCGGCCGACCCGTAGCTGACCAGGCGCGCCCGCGAATGGCGCCGGGCAAGGGCGAGCGCGGCCGGCGAGTCGGCGCAGACGACGACCAGGCCGTCGGGAGGCACAAGCGCGAGGAAGTCGGCGAATACCGCCTCGACGGCCGCCTCGCTGCCGAAGAAGTCGAGGTGGTCGGGCTCGACGTTGGTCAGGATGGCGACGGTCGGTCGCAGCGCCAGGAAGGTGCGGTCGTACTCATCCGCCTCGATCACGAGCCAGCCGCCTCGGCCGTCGCGGCCGGGGTGGGGGAGGCCGGGCACATCCCCGCCGACGATGTAGGCGGGGTCGAGGCCGGCCGCGTCGAGCGCGAGCGCCGCCATGGCGGTGGTGGTCGTCTTGCCGTGGGTGCCGGCGATCGCGAGCGTGGGCCGCTCGGCGCTCAGCAGCGTCAGCAGCTCGGGCCGCTTGAGCGTCGGGAGGCCGCGCTCGCGGGCGGCGACGATCTCCGGGTTGTCGGCTGGCACGGCCGAGGAGTGGACGACCAGGTCGGGGGGCGCCTCCCCGGCCAGGTTCTCGGCGCGGTGGCTGACATGGACGACCGCGCCGCGATCCCGCAGCGCCGCCGCGGTAGGCGAGTCGCGCAGGTCGGAGCCGGAGACGGCGAGCCCCCGGTCGAGCAGCAGGTGCGCGATCGCACCCATCCCCGCGCCGCCGATGCCGATGATGTGGACACGCCGCCGGCCCTGGAGCGACACCGCGCTCAATGCCCACCTCGCCGGGCGGGCAGCGCGCCGCTCAACACCGCCACCGCCGCGATCACCAGGAGGCCGCCGACCACGAGCGGCGGCAGATAGTCGTCGAGCCACGGGCCGGTCGCGCGCCAGGCCCAGCGCTCGAGTAGCGCCGCCAGCCCCTCGTCGGGCAGCAGCGGCAGGAGTGCGAGCGCGAGCAGCACGCCGTTCGCCGCGCCGAGCAGCAGGCCGACCAGGGCCGCCGGCCCGCGCGGCCGCTCGGGGAAGAGCGCCCGACCGATCGGCCAGGCGACCAGCCAGAGCACGAGCGAGAGCAGCAGGAGCGTGCGCGCGTCGGGCGCGCCGACCTCGACGCCGGGCGGCGGGCTCGG
>JBHOQZ010000224.1:0-13960 GCA_042408635.1 Chloroflexota bacterium | reverse complement strand
CTGCTTCGGCGCGCTCGTGCCGCCTCCCTATTATTTCCAGCTCGACACCGCCTCGATCGAGGCGTTCTACAGCGGGCTGGCGGCGCGCGTGCCGTTCCCGATCGTCGTCTACAGCTTCCCGCAGCTCACCAAGCTGCCGGTGCCGCCGGCAGTGGTGCGCCGGCTGGCCGAGCAGGGAATCGCCATCGGCGTCAAGGACAGCAGCGGCGACTACAACGGCCTGACCGCCTTCGTGGCCGCCAGCGAGCGCGGCCGCTGGTTCAGCGTGATGACCGGCGCCAACGTGGCGCTGCTGGGCGCGCTCACCATCGGCGTGCAGGGCACGATCGCGGCGACCGTCAACGTGGCGCCGCAATTCGACGTCGAGCTCAAGCGCGCCTTCGAGCGGGGCGACCTCGATCGGGCACGCGACTTGCAGGCCCGGATCATCGAGGTGTCGCGCGCCGTGCGCCTGGGCGTGGTGCCGGCCGGCACCAAGGCGGCGCTGGCGGCGCTGTGCATCTGCGAGCCGTACGCCGTGCCGCCCATTCGCTCCCTGAACGAGCAGGAGCGTGCCGAGCAGCGCGCCATCCTCGAAGGGCTGGGGCTCCTCCCTGCGCCCGCCACGGCGTAACCCGACCCCGGCGCGGGGCTCCCGCGCTCGGCTGAACAGCGCAAGGATTGATACGAGCAATGACGCTTGGAACCTTTACGTTTGTCTTGCACAGCCACCTGCCCTACGCCCGGCGGGCCGGCCGCTGGCCGCACGGCGAGGAATGGATCCACGAGGCGACCCTCGAGACCTACATCCCGCTGCTGAACGCGCTCTATGACCTGCGCGAGCGCGGCGTCAAGGCACCGATCACGGTGAGCATCACGCCGGTGCTGGCCGAGCAGCTCGCCGACCCGCTCATCCACGAGCACTTCCGCCTCTACGTCCGTGACCGGATCGCGGCCGCCGAGGCCGACATCCCGCGCTTCGAGCAGAGCGGGGAGACGCAGCGCGCCCACCTCGCGCGCTGGTGGGCAGAGTGGCACCACAGTATCCTCGACGCCTTCGAGAACCGCTACGGCGGGGACGTGGTCGGCGCCTTCCGCCGGCTGCAGGACGAGGGCTGCATCGAGATCAGCACTTCCGCCGCCACGCACGGGTACCTGCCGCTCCTCGCGCGCGATTCCTCGATCCGCGGCCAGCTCGCGGTCGGCCGCGCCAGCTACGAGCGGCTGTTCGGGCGCAACCCGACAACGATCTGGCTGCCCGAGTGCGCCTATCGCCCCGCCTACTACACCGACGACGGCACCTACCGCCCCGGTCTGGAAACGTTCCTGGCCGAGCAGGGGCTGAACCTCTTCTTCGCCGAGACGCACACCGTCGAGGGCGGGCGGCCGGTCGGCAAGGCCGCCGACGAGGTGGTCGGCCCCTACGGCAACATCCGCCGCCGCTACGCGGTGCCGGTCAGCCCATTCACCCCGCCAACCGAGCGCACGACCTCGCTGCCCTACTACGTGCAGGAGCCGCAGGTGGCGGTGATCGGCCGCAACAACCGCACCGGGCTCCAGGTCTGGTCGGCCCAGCACGGCTACCCCGGCACGTTCGAGTACCGCGAGTTCCACAAGAAGGACGGGGTCTCGGGGATGCAGTACTGGCGCGTGAGCGGCGCCGGCGTCGACCTGGCGGAGAAGGAGCTCTACGACCCGGAGGCGGCGGCGCGGCGCGTGCAGGAGCAGGCGGACCACTTCGCCTGGCTGGTCGAGGGGCTGGTGCGCGAGTTCCACGCCCGCACCGGCAAGCACGGGATCGTGGCCGCGATCTACGACACCGAGCTGTTCGGCCACTGGTGGTTCGAGGGCGTCGCCTGGCTCGGGGCGGTGCTCGAGCGCCTCGCCCGCAACGAGGTCGTCGAGGTCTGCGCCGCCGGCCACTACCTGCGCGCCCACCCGCCCGAGGATGTGCTCGCGCTGCCCGAGGGCTCCTGGGGCAGCGGCGGCAACCACTTCACCTGGGACAACGTCGACACCCACTGGATGTGGCCGATCATTCACGAGGCCGAGCGCCGGATGGAGGGGCTGGTCGCGCGCTTCCCCAACGCGCCGGGCGACCTGGCCGAGGTGCTGGCCCAGGCGGCGCGCGAGCTGTTGCTGCTCCAGTCGAGCGACTGGCCATTCCTCATCACGACCGGGCAGGCGCGCGAGTACGCGATCCAGCGCTTCGAGAGCCACGTCGAGCGCTTCAACCGCCTGGCCGACTACGCGGAGCGGTCGGGTGGCGCGGTCGACGCGCAGGCGCTGGCCGAGGCACGGCACCTCTTCGAGCTCGACAATCTCTTCCCGACGATCGACTACCGCGCCTTCGCACCGGGCCCCGCGGCCCGGCTCCGCTCGGCCTGAGCCCGTCGCCCGGCCAGCCCGGCGGCCGCACCGACCCTCTCAGGCGCCCCGCCCGACCCGGCCGGGGCGCTCGACTTTTTTGTCTGCGCCGGCTCGGCCCGCTTGCCATGGGGCGCTGCGGTACCCCGGTGGGGTCGGTTGATCACCTCACCCGGGCGGGTCGGCAAGACGGAAGCAAGGGCGGTGGATTGTTAACTACGCGTCTGGGCTGAAGCGTGTCGCACTGCTACTGTTCGGATGCTGGGCGGCGCCGATCCGCCGCCCAGAACGCGTGCAGGCACGGCACGCCGGTCGGGGCGAACACGCCCCGCCGCGGTGGCGGGCGGGGCGACGACAGGGGCGGGCGCGTCGATGGAGCAGCACGAGCAGCGTCTCGATCGCGAGCGCGAGCACTTTCGGGCGGTCGAGCGGGTGATCCGGGCGCTCGGGCAGCCGGGCGGGGCGGCGCTCTCGCTCGACGAGATGGCGCGGCTGGCGGGCATGAGCCCGTTCCACTTCCACCGCATCTTCCAGCGCACGGTCGGGGTGGCGCCGGGCGCCTTCCAGGCGGCGCTGCGGCTCGAGCAGGCGAAACGGTTGCTGCTGACGACGCCGCTGAGCGTCACCCAGGTCTGCTACGAGGTCGGCTACCACAGCCTCGGCTCCTTCTCGACCCGGTTCGCCCGCCACGTCGGCCTAGCGCCGGCGCGCTTCCGGCAGCTCGCGGCCTCGGCCGTGCTCCCCGACCACGCCCATCTGCGCGCGCTCGGTCTGGGGACGCCGCCCCCCGCACCCGGCGGCGTGGCGGGCCGCATCCACCTGCCGGACCACGCGGCGCTCATCTTCGTCGGCGTCTACCCGATGCCGATCCCGCTCGGGCGGCCGGTGGGCTGCGCGCTGCTGCTCAGTCCAGGGCCGTTCCGCGTCGCGCCGCTGCCAGACGGGCGCTACCACGTGCTGGCGGCGGCGTTTCCCCCGCTGCGGGAGCCCCGGCTGCTCCTGCTGCCCGACGCCCGCCTGCGCGTGGGCGTGGCGCGCCGGCCGTTCATGGTGCGCGACGGCATCGCCGACCGGCCGGTCGAGCTGCGGTTGCGGCCGCAGCGGCCGACCGATCCTCCGATCGTGGCGGCGCTGCCGCTCCTGCTGGTCGACGGCCTGGCGCAGCGGGGCGGTGTCAAATCCCCGTCGGACCCGGGCAATCTGCGCAAGCTGCAAGAAGCCCGACCCGGGTAGGCCGGGTATACCTATCCCTGGTACGGCTGGCCGGGACAGCGGTTCCGCCAGTCGGGTTGTATGGTCGGCTCCCTCACCCGCAGCTGCGCCGTCCCCGACCGACGCACGTCGGTCGGCGCCCCCAGCCGACGCCGGTGCCGGACAGGGGCACCGCGAGCATCGAGGAGGCTCATCAATGGCAACCCGTGTGATGGTCTTGGTCGGCACGCGCAAGGGCGCGTTCATCGTCGAGAGCGATCGCGACCGGGCCAAGTGGAACGTGCGGGGCCCCTATTGCGAGACGTGGCCGGTCCTGCACATGAGCTACGACGAGCAGCGCAGCGTCCTCTACGCTGGCAGCGGCAGCGAGTGGTTCGGCCCGAGCATCTGGCGCAGTGCCGACCTGGGCCAGACCTGGACCCAGTCGAGCGAGGGGCTGACCTACGGGGACGAAGGGCCCAAGGTGAAGAAGGTCTGGAACGTCATCCCCGTCAACGGCTCGATCTACGCCGGGGTCGATCCGGCCGGGCTCTTCCGCAGCAATGATGGCGGGCAGACCTGGGCGCACGTCGCGGGGCTGCGCGAGCACCCCTCCTGCGCCGACTGGCAGCCGGGTAACGGCGGCCTCTGCCTCCACACGATCGTGCCGCACCCGCAGGACCACGACCGCCTCTGGGTCGGCATCTCGGCCGTGGGCACCTTCGAGACGCGCGACGGCGGCCGCACCTGGCAGACGCGCAACCGGGGCGTGCGTGCCGACTTCCTGCCCGACCCCTACCCCGAGTACGGCCACTGCGTCCACAAGATCGGCATGGCGGCCAGCGAGCCGGAGTGGCTCTACCAGCAGAACCACTGCGGCGTCTACCGCAGCCGCGACGGCGGCCAGACGTGGGAGGAGATCACCGAGGGGCTGCCCTCGCGCTTCGGCTTCCCGCTCGCGGCGCACCCCCACGACCGCCACACCTTCTACCTGGCGCCGCTGGAGGAGAACGGCCGCTTCATGCCGGGCGCGGCCGGGCAGATCTGGCGCACGCGCAACGGTGGCGACTCGTGGGAGTGCCTCAACGCGGGGCTGCCGCAGCAGCACGCCTACCTCGGTGTGCTGCGCGACGCCCTAGGCGTCGACACGCTCGACACTCCAGGCGTCTACTTCGGCACCACGACCGGGCAGCTCTACCGCAGCCGCGACGAGGGCAAGACCTGGAGCCTGCTAGCGCCCCACCTGCCTCCGATTAACTCGGTGGCCATCGCCGTGGTCGACGAGTAGCCCGCCCGGCCCGGCAGCTCAGCTCAACCGCGTCGCCGGTAAGCTCGAGCTTGCCGGTATCTACTTGATCGCGCGGCATTACCCCCGGCAGCGCAGGTCGACCGCGTCGCCGATGAGCTCGACCGCGTGTCGGCTCGTCGACGAGCCATCGGCCCGGACGCGCCAGCGCGGCGGGTGACCCTGTGGCCGCCCGCCGCGCCCACCCCCGGCCCCGCCACCAGCCCGCAAAGCCGGTCCTCGAAGCGCGTTTGCCGCGGCTTGATCGCCCGTACCCCGCCGGCCGGGCACCGCCGGCGAGCGATGCGCGACCCGCGAACCCCCACCCTTCTGAGAGGTGGAGCAGCCATACCGGGACTATGCCCCTCGCGGGACATAGCCCTGCACGTCCAACCCCGACCCTCTTGAGAGGTGGAGCAGCCATGGCGACGGTACACCTGCCCCGCACCCTGATCGCGCTGTTCCCCGGCGCGCCGCGCCGCCTCGACGTCGAGGCATCGAGCGTGGCCGAGGTGATCGACCGCCTCGACGCCGCCTGGCCCGGACTGCGCAACCGGGTCATCGACGCCGGCCCGACCATCCGCGAGCACCTCAACGTCTTCGTCGACGGCGAGCGCGCCCGCCTCGACACCCCCGTCTCCCCCAACGCCGAGGTCCACATCCTCACCGCCGTCTCCGGCGGCTGACACCCCGGCGCCCCGCGCCGCGACGTCTACGGCGCGGGGCGTTTTCTGCCCCGCCATCGCAATAGGTCGCCTGGGATTGGGTGCCGGCGGACATGCGCCTCCAGACTAGGGGGCACCCGCCTCACGAGCGGCTGCGGCGCCTGCCAGTGCGTAGAGCACCGTCCAGATCGCCAGTCGATGGATCGAGTCCTTCTGCCCGTTGATCATCATCAGCGAGACACCAGCGAGTTTGCCGCTGCGCCCCGCGGCGTAGGCGCACATCAGCACATCGGCGGCCGAGAGGCCGAGCGGATCGGGCTCGTCCCAGTCCGGCAGCGCTGAGGGGTCGCAGACATCGTAGTCGACCGCAAACCAGATGCCCGACGCACCGTCGCCCGCATGTGCGACCGCTTCCTCGGCCAGCCGGATGGAGCCGAGCCGCATCGCCTCGGGTCCGCTCACCACCCGGATGTTTCGCTCCTTGTAGAAACGCACGCGGTCGGGCAGGTTCGCCGGGCCCCGTAGGCCGATCTGGATGTGGTTCTGCGCCCGCACGCCCGCGAATGCCTCGTACATCGCCAGCACCCAGTTCGACGAGTTGGGGCCGGAATCGCCCGGGCGGGTGTCGCAGTGGCAGTCGAGGTTGACGAGCCCGAGCGGGCCCTGGGCGCGTGCCGAGATCGCCTTGATGACGGCGTAGCTGGCGCAAGGCGCGTTCCCGCCGATGGTGATCGGTAGGCAGCCGGCCTCGACCACTTCGGCAACGGCGCGCTCGACCGCCGCCAGGCTCGCCTCCATGTTGCCCAGCGGCAGGTCGACGTCGCCCAGGTCCAGTACGCGCAGGCGCTCCATCGGGTCGAGGTCGAACTCGGGCAGGTAGGTGCCGCCGTACTTGAGGCCGGCGATCCGCACGTTGCGCGGCGCGAGATCGTTGTCCTGTCCGACGAGGCCACTGACGTAGGGCACGCCGAGCACGGCGGCGTCAGCGCCGCCAAGGTCGGCCGCGCTCGCGGCCGGTCGAGTGCCGAGAAAGCAGGGATAGCCCTGGCGGTTGGGCGTCCAGGCGCGCGTGGCAGCCGGCCCGCCGAATTCAACTCGGGGCATCGCGCGAACCTCCAGTCCCTCTCAGATGGCGCGGTCGCCCGTGTCCCCTTGCCGGTACTGGGGCCGCTCGCGTCGCCGGCCGGCTTTGTACCGGCAAGGAGCGGTGGACCTGCGTCGGGTGCGGGCGGTACTCGGCCATCCACGTCATGGCTCTGTCTCCGACGGAAGTAGGCGGGCGTGCTCGGTTGCCCAGCCAACCGCGACCGTTTCACCCGCGCTGACCCTCAACTCGCCGGAGGGGCGATGGGCGCGCACCTGCAATCCCGAGGCGAGGCGCACCATGTAGCGGGTGATCGAGCCGAGGTAGGTGATCTCGATGACCCTCCCGGCCAGGCCCTCGTCCGGTCTAGCCCCCGCGCGGGCCTGCAGCAGCACGCGCTCCGGCCGCACCATAACCGTCGCCGTCTCGCCCGGCCGGGCGGCGCCGGGTTCGCCGGAGACGGAGAAAGAGGTGTCCCAAGCGTCGGGCGTTGACGAGCCGGCCGCCCGCGCTGTCGCCCCCACAGCACCCGCGTCGCCGGATCGCCCGACGGCCGGGCTGAGGCGGACGCAGTAGACCGCGCCGTCGGCACGTTCGACCACCGCCGGCAGGAGGTTGGCGTCACCGATGAACGTGGCGACGAAGAGGGTGTGCGGCCGCTCGTAGATCTCCACCGGCGTCCCGACCTGGGCGATGCGACCGGCGTTCATCACTACGACGCGATCGGCCATGGCCAGGGCCTCGGCCTGGTCGTGGGTGACGTAGAGGGCAGTGGCGCCGGTGGTCTTGACGAGCTCGCGGATTTCGCCGCGCATCTCCTCGCGCAGCTTGGCGTCGAGATTCGAGAGTGGCTCGTCGAGCAAGAGCACGTCCGGTTCGACGACCAGCGCGCGGGCGAGCGCCACGCGCTGCTGCTGACCGCCCGAGAGCTGGCGGGGGTAGCGCCCAGCGAGTCCGGTGAGCTGGACGAGGCTAAGCGCCGCCTCGACACGCCGCGCCAGCTCGTCCCGCGGCGCGCGGCGCATTCTCAAGCCGAATGCGACGTTCTCGAAAACCGTGAGGTGCGGGAAGAGCGCATAGCTCTGGAACACCATGGCGGTGTTGCGCCGGTTCGGTGGCTCGTCGGTGATGTCGCGCCCTCGGATCACGATCGATCCGGCGGTGGGCTCGACGAAGCCGGCGACCGCCCGTAGCGTCGTCGTCTTGCCGCAGCCGGAGGGACCCAGGAGCGCCACGAACTCACCTCGGGCGACTTCGAGCGAGACGTCGTCCACCGCTTTGACACCGTCGAACTCCTTAGTCAGATGGTGGACGGCGACCTCCGGGGTCTCGGCTGTCACGTCGATCGGCGCCCGCTCGCGGGCGAGCATGGACGGTTCCTCCTAGAAGAGGCGCTCGAGCGAGGCGAGACGCGTCAGCGCCAGCATCAGCCCGAGCGTGATAACGAGGATCACCGTCGAGACCGCTGTAACGACCGGGTCATAGGCGAACTCGACGTAGGTGAAGAGCCGTACCGGGAGCGTCGAAACGCGTGGCCCAGCGATGAAAGTCGAGAGCGTTAGGTTGCCGAATGACTCGATGAAGGCGAAGATCGCCGCGGCGACCAGGCCGGGCGCCACGTTGGGCAGCGTCACAGCAACCACGGCCCGCAGCGGTGAGGCGCCGAGGTTCAGGGCTGCCTCTTCGATCGCGATGTCGAACCCGGTCAGCGCCGAGAGCACCATGCGCACGATGAAGGGGGTGCAGATCAGCAGGTGTCCGAGCAGCAGCAGCTCGAATGAGCGCGGCACGCCCATGCGCGCGAAGAACTGGAGCAGAGCGATGCCGATAACGATCATCGGCACAACCAGCGGCGACAGGAAGAAGGCGACGATCGCGTCCCGGAAGCGGAAGGGGTGGCGGCTGAGGGAGAAGGCGGCAAGAGTACCGACCACGAGCGAAATTGCGGTAGCCACGAGCGCCAGCAGCACGCTCGTCTGGAGGGCGCTGGTGAACTGCTCGGAGGCGAGGAAGGTCCCATACCAGCGCAGGGTAAATCCCTGGGGTGGGAAGGTGAGGTAGGCGGTGTCGCTAAAGGATGAGAGCGCGACGATCACCGATGGCGCCGTCAGGAAGACCAGGATCGTGGCGACCGTGATGCCCCAGATGATATTGCTGCCGAGCCGCCGCCCGCGCCGCCGTCCGGTGCCGAGGTCCTTGCGCGCGCTCGCGGCTGAGATTTCTCGCTCGGCTGCGACGATGCCTCCGGTGACCATAGCTTGCTCCATCCCCCTACCGTGACGCGGCCGGGATCAGCTTCAGGTGGTAGTATGTCCGCGCGCCCCGCTACGAGAGTCTGTGATCCCGGCAGTAAACTGGGGCCGCGTCAGCTGGCGCGTCGCATTCTAGAAACGTCTGGGAAGCGTGTCAAACGGTCCCGCTGGACTCCCGCCTGCCTCGGAGACTGCTGATGGAGGTGCCTCGCCATGACGTCGGAATGGCCGCGCCCCGCGACCGCCCCCGTGTCGCAACTACTCATCCCGCGCTGGTACGGGAGCGTGCCGACTGCGTTTGGTTCGCCCGCCATCGAGCGCGCGGCTGACCTGCCGAACTTCGACCTGGTGTTCCTCGGCATCCCGTGGCAGGCGCCGCAACCGGATTCGCGCGTGGGTTCGGCCTCGGCTGCCTACGCCGGCACCGTACTCACGCCGCAGAATTTTCGCGTCAACTCGATCAAGTACGGCGGATATCTGCCTGAGCTGGAGATCGACGTTTTCGCCCGGCTCCGGCTGGGCGATTACGGCAACGCCGACATCGTTTGGGATCCCGACACGTCCATCGCCAACGTTGAAACCCGCATCGACGAGATCCTCGACGCGGGCGCGATCCCGATCACAGTCGGCGGCAACAGCGGCCTCTCGAGCTACCCGGTGCTCAAGGCGATCGCCCGGCGCGGCCGCGTCGGCGTGGTCAATCTTGACGCGCACGGTGACAACCACGAGGAGAGCCAGGTTGAGCGCGGCGATCCCCGCCGCCCCCGCTGGGCCGGCACCTGGGCCCTACGCATCCTCGAATTACCAAACGTCGATCCCGCCCGCTATGTCCATGTCGGCATCCGCGGCCCGCGCAACGACGCGGGCACGATTCCCCGCTTCTTGAGCCGGGGCGTGCCGCGCGCGCAGATCTATACCTACCGCGAGGTGCTGGCGGCGCGCCGCAGCGGCTTCGAGGCAGCGGCGGAGGCGATGGCGCGCCAGGCCCTCGATGGCGTCGAGCGGGTCTGGATCGCGGTCGACCCCGATGTGCTCGACATGAGCGTCTCGCCGGAGTACGGGGACGAGCCGCTGGGCATCACCGTCGAGGAGCAGTTGACGATCGTACGCGCCGTCGGGCGCGCCGCTGGCCGCGCCCGCTTCGGTGGCATCTCTTTCATGGCAATCCCGCCCGAGGCGATGACGATCCAGTGGATCTGCATGTACACGCTGCTCTACGCGCTTGCTGGCGTACTCGAGGCGGAGGGCTGAGGGGATGGACCTGGACGCCTCGCCCCGATCAGCGGCTCTGCCCACCTGCTCGTGCTGGCTGGGGCAACCGGGCCTGGCGCGGATCTGCCGATCTCGAAGTGGCGCTGGCGCACGGCCGGGATGGTGCGCCTGTGGGTGACCCTCGAGACACGGATTTTCAGATCTCGAGATGACGCTGGCGCAGCAGGCGATTTGCGACAAGGTAGACGGTGAGCGTCACCGCCATGAGCACGAAGGAGAGCGCGGCGGCGAACGGCCAGTTCACGCTCTGGAAGATCTGCTGGTAGATGAGCGTGCCCAGCATCTGGACGCTACCGCCGCCAATAATGCGCGGCGTTACGAACGCCGTGACCGACGCCAGGAAGACGAACGTCGACCCGGCGAGGATGCCGGGCACCGCGAGCGGTATCACCACCAGCCGGAAGACGTCGAAGCGTGAGGCACCAAGATTCAGCGCTGCCTCCTCGACCGCCGGGTTGATGCGCGCGATCACGGCCATGAGCGAGAGCACCTGGTACGGTAGCAGCGCCTGGGCCAGCGCGACGACGACCGCGCCGGGCGTGAACATAAGCCGCAGCGGCTCGGCTGCGAGCCCCAGGGCCATGACCACCCGGTTGATCAGCCCACTCTGGCCGAGGATGGCAGCCCAGCCGAAGGCCAGCACGGCCGTGTTGAGGGTGAACGGTAGGACCACCAGGCCGAGGAAAAGCTGCCGCCCCCAGCGGGCGCGCCGCGCCAGCCAGTAGGCGAGCGGAAAACCGAGCACCAGCGTCGTCAGCGTCACAGCTAGGGCGTAGATCAGCGTCTCGCCCAGGATACGCACGTTGCGCGCCTCGAAGATTGCGCGCTGGTAGTTCGCCCAGGTGAAGCCATCGCGCATCACCAGCAGCGGGTCCGGGATGTTGAAGCTGGCGCGGAAGAGATAGGCGAGCGGCACGACAAGCAGGCAGATGAACAGGATGACCCCGGGCGCCAGCAGCGCCCAGGCCATCAAGGTTTGCCGAAGCCGACGCCGGGCACGCCGGTGCTCGGCCGCGTCAGCGCGCGGTGTGGTCCGCACGTCCGCCGCGGCTAGCGCATGACGCTGTTCCACCGCTCGAGCCACTCGCCTCGCTTGGGCGCGAGCGCGTTCCAGTCAAGCACGTTCATCGCCTCGACCTGTGCCTGTCCGTACAGGACACCCTCGTCGATCATCGACTGCGGCAGCTCGACGCGCCGGTTGGTCGGACCGTAGCCAATGTTCTGGACGAACGCGATCTGACCCTCCTGGCTGAGGAGCTGGTTGATGAACTCGTGCGCCAGGTCGGCGTAGCGGGTGCCCTTCACCATAGTGATGTAGGTGATGGTACCGTAGGCACCCTCCTTGGGCGTGGCAAACTCGACCGGGAGCCCCTGCCGCTTCATCGCAATCGTGCGCCCATCCCAGAACGGGGTCAGCCAAAGTTCACCGTCGGTCAGGAGCTGGATGATCTGCGCCGTCGTCTCGGTAATCGTGAGCAGGTTCGGCTTCAGCTCCTGGAGCTTGGCGAAGCCGGGCTCAATGTTGTTCTCGTCGCCGCCGTTGAGGCGCGCTGCGGCGACCAGGAACTGCACCCAGGCAGTGCCACCAGGGCTTGGGGCCCCGATCGCTACCCGCCCCTTGTATTCAGACCGCCACATATCGGCCCAGGACGTCGGTGGCTCGATGATCCTGTCCTTCCGATAGATCAGGCCGAAGCGTCCGAACTGCATGGCTAGACCGCGATCCCCGAACAATTTGCCCTGAGGGTAGACATCGGCCGCATTGGGGATGCGCGTCATGTCGAGCGGTGCCGCCAATTCGGTTGCAACTGCCAGGGGCATCGCCGAGTCGTCGACGAAGCAGACGTCGGCATCGGGGTTGTCGCGCTGGGCGAGCAGCTTGGTAAAGCCGCCAGACGGGTCGATGATGATCTCCAAACCGGGATAGCGGGCCTTGATCGGGTCCGCCGCCCCCGCCCTGACTGCGTCGTCCCAGGATCCGCCGTACGAGGAGACGACGAACCGCGCGCCCTGGTATTGTTGTGGTCGCGGTGCCGCGGCCGCCGGCTGCAGGTTGAGCGCCCCACCGAGCAGACCGAACCCGAGTGCGGCGGCGGCCCGCAGGAGTCCACGCCGACTGGGTCGACTCAGCGCGCTCCTGGCTCGATCTTCATCACCCACCTGTCCGGCAACGAAGGCCGGCTCTGCCCCACTCGGCGACTTGGTGGCAGCAGATCGATGGGGCGTGACACGACGAGAGGCATTTCGACGCACGAGCTGTTCCCCCTGCAAAGTTGCGGCGGAGCGGCCGATTCCACGCTCATCGGAAGCTTAAGCACGGGCGTGCCGACTGTCAACAGCTGGCGCGCGCCTACCGTTCGAGGTAGGTGTCGACGAAGACCTGGCGGCCGAGGGGGTGGAGCTTGAAGCCCTGCACATTCGGCCGCAGGCCGGCCGAGTTGACGCCGTGGCGCAGCGTCTTGAACGGCATGTCGGTCAGGATCAACTCCTGTGCCTGGACATAGAGCTGCTTGCGCTCCTCCTGGTCCTTCAACCCCTGCGCCCGCAGCAGCAGGTCGTCCACCTGCTCGTTCTTGTAGAACGAGAGGTTGCCGGCGCCGCCCCAGTTCTTCGAGTGGAAGAGCGGGTAGAGGACGCTGTCGGGGTCGCTGCCGCCGCTCCAGCCGACGCCCACGAGCTGGTGGCTACCCTCGCGGATGTAGCTGAGGAAGCCACCCCACTCCATCACCCTGATCGTGATGTCGAGGCCGAGCACCTCCTTGAGCTGCGCCTGGATCCGCTCGACCGTCTGGCGCTGCTCGGGCGACTCGCTCACCACCAGCTCGATCGGCGCCCCGCCGTAGCCGGCCTCCCCGTAGAGCTGCTTGGCGAGCCGCGGATCGAACTCGTACCTCGGCACGTTTGGGTTGAACGCCCAGTTCGACGGGTTGAGCGGCGAGATCGCCGGATAGCCGACGCCGAAGAAGATCTGCTCGTTGATCTCGTTCCGGTCGATCGCGTAGGCGATCGCCTGGCGCAGCTTCACGTTGTCGGTGAACGGCGGCTTCTGCGTGTTGAAGGCGACATAGTTGATGTTCACCGCCGGCTCGACCAGGACCTGGACCTTGCCCTCCTTCTGGAGCCGGTCGACGTCGGCCGCGGGCAGCGCCATCGCGTAGTCCAGGCCGCCCGACTCGAGCTCGATCACCCGCGTGTTGCTGTCGGGGATCGGCCGGAAGACGATCCGTTCAAGCGCCGGCTTGGTGGGACCCCGGTAGCCGTCGAACCGCTCGACCGTGGCGCGGTCGCCGGTGCGCCACTCGACGAACTTGAAGGGGCCGGTCCCCACCGGCTGCTGGCTGTAGTTGGCGCCGGCCGCCTCCACCGCCTTGCGGTTCACGATCGCCGAGTAGTTCACCGCCAGCCGGTCGAGGAACGGCGCGAATGGCGCCTTGAGCACGATCTTGAACGTGTACTTGCCGACCGCGGTGACGTTGTCGGGCGAGCCGATCGGATCGGCGAGCTGCGCCGCCCGGGGCGACTTGGTCGCCGGGTCCATCAGCCGCCGGTAGGTGAAGACGACGTCGTCGGCCGTCAGCTCCTCCCCGTTGTGGAACTTGACGCCCTGCCGCAGCTTGAAGATGTAGGTGACGTCGTCGGGCTGGTCGACGCTCTCGGCAAGGTAGGGCACGATCCGGGCGTTGAAGTCGGTCACGAGCAGCGGCTCATGGATTTGTTGCGAGACGTAGCCCGAGTAGACGTCGATGATCATCGGCGGGTCGAGCGAGACGACGTCCGCCGCCAGCCCGACCCGCAGCGTGCCGCCCTCGACGCGCGCCCGCCCGGGGGAGGCGGCGGCCGGGGCGGCCGCGGGTGCTGCCGGCGG
>JBHOQZ010000223.1:0-2780 GCA_042408635.1 Chloroflexota bacterium | reverse complement strand
CCGCAATTCACCGTCAATACGCGCATAGGCTGCCCTCGTCGGCTGCCGCCCGTCGGTGTGCCCGGCCCGTCCCCGCCGGTCGGCACCGCGCCTGGTCGATCGCACGGTCCAGCCACGATCACCGATCGGATCATAATCCCGCCGCGCCGTGCCCAACGGTTACCCCGGGTAAACGGAGGGCAACTGCTTCCCGCCCGGCGCGTCCTGCGGTGGACAGTCTACCGGCTCGGCAAGGGGCGTGCCTGTGCGCGAGCGTGGGCCCGGACTCAAGCCAGGCCTTGAAGTTGGGACGGGTAGGCGCGCCCATGCTCGCGCTTGGGCCCGGCTCGCCAGCGATCCCGCGTGGCAGCGTTGCTTGCTCTGCCCCGCGACCCGGGCGGCCGGGAGCCGTGCGGCGCCACCAGGACGGTTCCGGAGTTGCTCCGGCGGGCCGCTCGCCGCTATGCTAAACCCTGTCGTACGGCATGCGCATGCCATTCGACGGTGAGCCGCGGCGGACGGCTGTCGGCCGCTCCTGCGGGGGCAGCCAAGAGAGGGTGACAGGCATGGGGTGTGCGTGGCTAGGGCGGCTGGTGCTCTGGGTCGGGCTGGGGCTGATCGTGGCGGTGGCGGGTTGCGGTAGCGGTGGCCAATCCGGACCGGCCGCGCGGCCCACCGCGTCCCCGACGCCGCCAGCCGGCGCCGAGGCGGGCACCACACCCACGACTACCGCACCAGCGCGGGGCGTGGCGGGATCACCCACAGGGGGCGCGGCGGCCAGCTCGCCCAGCTCGCCCATCGAGGCTGCCGGCCCGACGGCCAGCCCGGCCGCGCTGGCGGGGCGCTCCCCCGCCAACCCTGAGCTGATCCTGGCGACGACGACGAGCACGCAGGACAGCGGCCTGCTCGATGTGCTGGTGCCGCTCTTCGAGCAGGCGACCGGCTACCGGGTGAAGACGATCGCGGTCGGCACCGGGCAGGCGCTGGCCCTGGGTGCCCGCGGCGAGGCCGATGTCGTGCTCGTCCACGCGCCCGACGCCGAGCTTGCCTGGCTGGCCGAGGGCAACGGCACCGAGCGGCTGCTCGTGATGCACAACGACTTCGTCGTCGTCGGACCGCCGGGCGATCCGGCCGGTGTGCGGGGCCGCCCGCTGGCCCAGGCGCTGCGCGCAATCGCGACCGCCGGTGCGCCGTTCGTCAGCCGCGCCGACAACTCGGGCACGGACCAGCTCGAGAAGAAGCTCTGGCGCGACCTCGGGCTCGACCCGCGCGGCGCGCCCTGGTACATCGAGGCCGGCGTCGGCATGGGCCAGACACTCACCATCGCCAGCGAGCGCGACGCCTACACGCTGACCGACCGCGCCACCTACCTGGCGCGGCGCGGCACGCTCCAGCTCGATCTGCTGATCGAGGGGGACCCCGAGCTGCTCAACGTCTACCACGTCATGCCCGTCAACCCGGCGAAGTTTTCCCGGGTGAATGCCGAGGGCGGCGCGGCCTTCGCGCGCTTCATGGTCTCGCCCGAGGCGCAAGCGGTGATCGCCGAGTTCGGCGTCGATCGCTTCGGCCAGCCCCTCTTCTTCCCCGATGCCGGCCAACCCGAGCCGTCGGGGCGCTAGCGCGCGGCGATGGAGCTGATCGTCGCGGGGGCGGCGGAGGCGGTTCGCCTGATCGCCACCGGCGACGCCGAAGTGATCGGCATCAGCCTCCTGTCCCTGCGCGTCGCGGGCACCTCGACGCTGCTCAGCCTTGGGCTGGGGCTGCCGCTCGGGATCCTGATCGCCTTCCGGCGGCTGCCGGGGTGGCGCCTCTGGCTGGCGGCCGTGAACGCCGGCATGGGGTTGCCTCCCGTGGTGGCCGGGCTCTTCGTGACGCTCCTGCTCTGGCGCAGCGGCCCGCTCGGCGAGCTGCGCCTGCTGTTCACGCCGACCGCGATGGTGATCGCGCAGGTGCTGATCGCGCTGCCGGTGATCGCCGGTCTGACCTACAGCGCCCTGCGCGGACTCGACCCGAGCCTCTACGAGGTGGCGCTGCTGGAGGGGGCCGGCACGCTGCGGGCGGGCTGGCTGCTGCTCCTCCAGGCGCGGCCGGCGCTGCTGGCGGCCGTGATCGCCGGGTTCGGGGCGGTGATCTCCGAGGTCGGTGCCTCGATGATGGTCGGCGGCAACATCCGCGGCCAAACGCGCGTGCTCACCACGGCGACCGTCTTCGAGGCGAGCCGGGGCGAGTTCCCGATCGCGATCGCCCTCTCGATTATCCTGCTCGGGATCATCCTCGCCCTTAACGCAGTGCTCACCTACGTCCAGCAGCGCGACTAGCGGCGGGCAGCCGGGCTACGGGGTGACGCGCCGCGCGCCCGAGAAGTGGGCCCGCCAGTAGGGGGCGTCGAGCGAGGAGACGACCACGCCCACATCCTCGTTGAGCGCGTGGACGAACTGGCCGCCGCCGATCGCCAGCCCGACGTGGGTGATGCCGTAGGCGTAGGTGTTGCGGAAGAAGACGAGGTCGCCCGGGCGCAGCTCATCGCGCCCGACCCGCTGGCCGACGCCAAACTGGTTCCAGGTGCCCCAGGGCAGGTCGAGGCCGAGCTGTCGGTAGACGTACCAGACCAGCCCCTCGCAGTCGAAACCGCCCGGCTGCACGCCGCCCCATTCGTAGCGGTGACCAACGAACGTGAGCGCGAGGCGGGCCGCCCGCGTGCCAGGATCGCTGCCCATGGGCACCTGGCGCACAGGCTCGCTCGCCGTCTGGCCCGACGGCGCCGGTGGCGGGTCGTCGGGCGCGCCCGGGACGTCTCCCGT
>JBHOQZ010000222.1:0-4747 GCA_042408635.1 Chloroflexota bacterium | reverse complement strand
CCGGGAGATCGAAGCGGTGGAGCGACGAACATTCGCGGTCATGCGTGCGAGTTCCTCCTTCCCCACAGCGGGGGACAGCTTCCCCACGTCGGACGGTGCAGCGCCCGATGCTGCCCGGTTGGGGCGGGCGTAGCGCAGGGCGGGCACCGGGGTTCCGCCGGACGACAGCACACCCGATCTGCTGCATGCTCTCGGCATGGCTCGCCGCATTCCGCGTGCCGCGCCCGGCGCCGGATCCCCCGCGGCGCCGCGGCGCCGTGCCTACCTCTCAGGCGCGCCCGGCCCGGCGCAAGGCCCGCGTCGCCGCAGGTGGGGCGGCCACGGCCCGCGAGGTGGCCGCCCGGCTGGCGCCGGCTTGTTCTCCAGCGTAGCACGTCGCAGCCCGGCCCGGCTCCCCCTCCCGTCGGCCGCGTGCGTATTCATTAATGATAGCCACGATAGCCATTCCGGTCGTGCCACGCACCGCGCCGGCTGGCGGCTATCCGCTTGAGGGAAGCGCGAGGTCGACGCCGGTTTCCGCCGCCAGCGTACCGAGGTCGGCAAGCGTCCGCTCGGGCAGCGCCAGCCCCTCCCGGCGGTGGCGCGCTTCGCTCCGAGCCTCGAGCTCGCCGGGGTAGCAGATCTCCTCGACGCCGGGCGCGCGCGGCACCGCCTTGAGCTCGGCGATCAGCGCCTCCATGCGGGCGGTGAACTCCGCCAGCGGCAGGAAGCTGGCGATGTTCAGGGCGAGCATCAGGTGGCCGACGCCGCCCGGGTGCTCGGTCTGGTAGGGGCCGTGGACGGCCGCGCCGAAGCGGCTGCCGCTCAGGACGCCGGAGAGAACATCCATCACGACCGCGATGCCGTAGCCCTTGTGCCCGGCCATCGGCAGGATCACGCCGGTGAGCGCGGCGGCCGGGTCGGTGGTCGGCTCCCCGGCGGCGTCGAGCACCCAGCCGAGCGGGATCGGCAGCCCCTGCTGCCGTGCCAGGTGGATCTTGCCGCGGGCGACGGCGGTGTTGGCGATATCAAGCACGAGCGGCGGATGGCGCCCGGCCGGCGCCGCCACCGACCAGGGGTCGGTGCCCACCGCCTGCTCGCGGCCGCCCCAGGGCGCCATGGCCGGGCTGGCGTTGGTCGTCAGGATGCCGATGCAGCCGTCGGGGAGCACCAGGCGGGTGAAGTAGGCGGCGGTGCCGAAGTGGTTCGACCCGCGCACCGCCACCGCGCCGACGCCGTGCGCCCTGGCCCGCCGCGCCGCCTCGCGCGCCGCCCGCGCTGCTACCACCTGGCCGACGCCGTT
Organism: Chloroflexota bacterium; assembly: GCA_042408635.1. Lineage (GTDB taxonomy): Bacteria > Chloroflexota > UBA6077 > FW602-bin22 > JBHOQZ01 > JBHOQZ01. Next base: position 3,465 of record JBHOQZ010000222.1, on the reverse strand, counting down.
GCACCCGTCGAGCACGGCCACCGCGCCGGCGTCGACCACCAGCTCGGGCCGGGTCACCGTCGCCACGACGCCCGCGCGCAGGCGTTCGACGTACGGACGCAGCCGCATGACGCCGTGCGACTGGTGGTTCCAGAGGTCGGCCTGCACCAGCGTGTCGACCACGAGATCGGCGTCGGCCGGGGGCAGCCCGACGCGGATCAGAACTGCCGCACTGAAGGCGCGCAGGCGCTCGGGGTCGACGCGGGGTGTCGGTTCGGTCATCGCGGACAGCCTTCCCTTTCCGAGGCGGCTCAGGCGGTGAACAGCTCCATGAAGACCGGGACGGGGGTCGCCACGAATCGCTGGTGGTCGAGGCAGAGGTCGAGCAGCCGCCCCACGCGCGCCGCCGGGAAGCGCGTCAGCAGGTTGTGCCGGAGCTTCGCCTCGAGCAGGGGCAACGCCTCGGCGCGCCGGCGACGGTGGCCGATCGGGTACTCGATCTCGACGCGCTCGGTGCAGGTGCCGTCGCGGAAGAAGACCTGCACGGCGTTGGCGATCGAGCGCTTCTCCGGGTCGAGGTAGTCGGCGGTGTAGCGCGGATCCTCGACCACGTGCATGCGCTCGCGCAACCGGTCGAGCCAGGGATCGGCCGCGGCCGCGGCCTCGTAGTGCTCGGCGGCGAGCGTGCCGTGGCGCAGGCCAACCGCGACGATGTACTGGAGGCAGTGGTCGCGGTCGGCCGGGTTGTGGAGCGGGCCGACCTTGCTGATGATGCGCACGGCCGGCTCCTGGGTGGCGATCTCGATCCGCTCGACCTCCTCCAAGCGGTGGGCAACCTGCGGGTGGAGCCTGATCGCCGCCTCGAGCGCCGTCTGTGCGTGGAACTCGGCTGGCGCCGCGACCTTGAACAGCACGTGCTCGACCACGTAGCTGCCGAGCGGCCGCGCGAGCGTGACGGGTCGGCCGCCGAACAGCACGTCCTGGAAGCCCCAGCTCGGCGCGCCGAGCGCCGAGGGGTACCCCATCTCCCCGGCCAGCACCATGAGCGCGAGGCGCACCGCCCGGCTGGTGGCGTCCCCCGCCGCCCACGACTTGCGCGAGCCGGTATTGGGGGCGTGGCGGTAGGTGCGCAACGCCCCGCCGTCGATCCAGGCGTGCGAGAGGGCATCGACCACCGCGTCGCGATCCCCGCCGAGCAGACCGGTGACGACGGCGGCCGAGGCGACCCGCACGAGCAGCACGTGGTCGAGGCCGACGCGGTTGAAGCTGTTGTCGAGCGCCAGCACGCCCTGGATCTCGTACGCCTTGATGCCGGCGGTGAGCACGTCCTGCATGGTGAGCGGGCGCCCGCCGTGTTCGAGGGCGCGCCGCGCCGCGTACTCAGCCGCCGCCAGGATGCCGCCGAAGTTGTCAGAGGGGTGGCCCCATTCGGCCGCCAGCCAGGTGTCGTTGTAGTCGAGCCAGCGGATGAGCGTGCCGATGTCGAAGGCGGCCTTGACCGGGTCGAGCCGGTAGGGGGTGCCGGGGACGTGGACGCCGTGCGGCACGACCGTGCCCGGCACGATCGGTCCCAGGAGCTTGGTGCACTCGGGAAACCCGAGCGCGAGCAGCCCGCAGCCGAGCGCGTCGAGCAGCGCCCAGCGCGCCGTCTCGTAGGCGAGCTCGCTCGTGATCGCGCGGTCGGTGACATAGTCGGCGATGGTCACCAGGAGCGGGTCGGGCGCGGGCCGCAGATTGAGGTCGGCCTCACCCGCCCCGTGGGCATGAATCGGCTGCTGCATGCGCTCGAGACCTCCGCGTGCTCAGGGTGAGATCGAGGGCAGACAGCCTCGTCGCGTGCTGCCCGCGACCGGTGTTGAGCGGCCCGCCGTAGCCGGTGTCGGCGTCGGCGATCACCGGCACGGCCACCGCTGCCGGGTGATAGCTCCCTACCGCACCCGATGCGGCAGCCCCGCTGGTCGGGCACCCCGCAGGCCGCGTGCCGGGCGGAGCGGGCGGGCCGGCCAGGCCGCCGCGGTTACGGTGCTGAGCGCCCGCGCGCCTCGGCCGGCGCCGGAGCGGCGTTCGCGGGCGCCGCTGCCGCGTCCGAGCGGGCGACGGCGAAACGCTCGCCGAGCGCGGTGTACTCGGGCAGCCCGACCAGGCGCTGGCGCTCGTCCCAGGTGACCATTCGGTCGAGGAGCGATTGGCTGGAGCCCTCGGCCCGGAGGATGTGCATCGCCTCCTGCACCGCCTTGAGGGCGACGCGCAGCGCGGTATTGGCGAAGAGCGCGATGCGGAAGCCCAGCGCCTCGAGCTCGGCCGCGGGTAGGAGGGGCGTCTTGCCGCCCTCGACCAGGTTGACCAGCAGCGGCGCGTCGATGAGCCCGGGCAACTGCCGCAGCTCCTCGACCGTGCGCGGCGCCTCGACGAAGACGACGTCGGCGCCCGCCGCCGCGTAGGCGCGGCCGCGCTCGACCGCCGCCGCGAACCCCTCGGTCGCCCGCGCATCGGTGCGCGCGATCAGCACGAGATCGGGGTCGCGGCGCGCGTAGACGGCGGCCTCGATCTTCCTGACCATCTCGATGGTCGGGATGACCTCGGTGCCGGCGAAGTGGCCGCAGCGCTTCGGGCTCACCTGATCCTCGAGCTGGATCGCGGCCGCGCCCGCCCGCTCGAGCTCGCGCACGGTGCGCACGACGTTGAGCGGCCCGCCGTAGCCGGTGTCGGCGTCGGCGATCACCGGCACGGCCACCGCGTCGGCGATCCGGCCGACGTGGGTCACGATCTCGGTTAGCGTCGTGAGGCCGAGGTCGGGCACGCCGAAGCCGGCGTTGGCGTAGCCCGCCCCGGTGACGTAGACCGCCTCGAAGCCGGCGTCCTGGATGACGCGGGCGGTGAGCGCGTCGACCGCGCCGGGGGCGACGAGGAGGCGCGGCTCGGCGAGGCGGGCGCGCAACGCGGCGGAACGGCTCATGGCAGGTGCCTCCCAAGAGGATCGGCGATCACCGCGCACAGGCGGTATCGGGCCGGGGCGAAGTCAGACCGCGCCCCGACCCGGCCCGGCTGCCCGATTCCAAGGACTGGTTGAATCATACACGACGCCTGCGGCGTCTCCGCGCCGGCGGGCCCGGGGCGCTGCCGGGCGGCTCGCCCGGAAAGCGGCCCACCGGTGGTCGCGCCCGAGCCGGACAGACCGCCGGCACGCGGATCCGGTTGAGCGCGACCGCCCCGCCGAACGCCAAGGTGGTCGCGCCCAGGCCGGACAGACCGCCGGCGCGCGAGGAGGCGCACGCGGCCGGGCCTGCGCCTCAGGCCGGTGTGGGGTCGGCGCAGTTTCGAGCGAGGGCTGCCTGCCCGACCGCCTGGGGCTGATGGAAGGTGCGGAAAGAGTGCCGGCGCTCCCCGTCGCCGGCTTCAGCCGGCGCGAAGTGACGCGTTCGCCGCGTCCGCCCGGCCGCCCGGGGGAAGTCCTACGGCGACCATTCACCAGCGTCGCGGGCAGAC
>JBHOQZ010000210.1:0-1174 GCA_042408635.1 Chloroflexota bacterium | reverse complement strand
GCGGGCAGCGGCGCCGGTGCACCGCCGAAGCCGGCTGCCCCGGCCGACGCGGCCGCGCCGAAAAGCGGTGCCCCGCCCGCCGTCATCGGCGCCGACCCGCCCGAGCCGCCCGCCCCGAGGTGCGGAGGAGGCCCTGCCACCGGTATGCTGGACCCGGCCGGCAGCACTGAAACCTGCGGTGGGGCCGATCCGGCTGGGCCGCGCGCGGGCGCCTGACCGGCAGCGGGACCGCTGCCGGAAGGCGATGGGGCCACCGTGACACCCGCATGTCCTCCCGGCACACCCACCATCACCGTTGTCCCGGCCGAACCGGGCGCCGCGGCGAAGTCGGGCAGCTCCAGGCCATACCAGCTCTTGAGCCAGCCGCGCAACTGGGCGGTGTCGCGGCTCGCCCGCTCGTTGCCGGCCGCCGCGAGGTCGCGCATGGTGGGGTTCTGGCTGCCCGCCAACAGGTCGCGCAGGGCCACGCCGGTCGCGATTCGCCCGATCAGCTCGATCAGCGCGGCCTGATCGAACTGGTCTCCGCTCAGGTCGGCTAGGGGCTGGTCGAGGGGGCCGCCCCGGGCCGTCGTGGGCCGCGCGACCGCTTCAAGACTCGGCACGGCCAGCAGGGTCAACGCCGTGCTGAAGAGAAACTGCCGTCGATCCATGGGTTTGGCTCAGTTCCTTTCGCGTTGTAGGTTTCGCGGGCGCGGAGCCGCCGTGGCCGAGCTCCGGCTGCCGCCGAGGTCCGGCGTCAGCGCCCGGGCGTGGGCTGTGGCGGTGCTGGGCGGGACCCGCCGGGCGCCGGCTGTCCCGCCGGATTGCGAGGTACGGCCGGGCGAGTTTGCGGCGCGGTCGGGCCGCTCCCGGTCGAGGGCTGCGCGACCGGGACGAAGCGCTCGAACGGCTCGCCCGGGCCGCCGGGCGGTGCCGTCGGCGGCTGGAGCTGCACGACGCGGGCGTCCGGCGGCGTGGCCAGCGTGAAGCGGCTCGGGTCGATCGGCACGTCGTACTGGATGCTCGTCACCTCGAGCGTGTCGACTACCCCGCCGTCGGTGGCGCTGTATTCGACGCTGCGCAAGACGTTGAAGTACTGCTTGTCCACCCAGAGCTTGCGCGGACCGGCCGGCTTCAGGGCCACCGTCACGTTGCCCTCGACGTTCGGCGCAAGCTCGACCGCCACGGGTCCGGC
>JBHOQZ010000228.1:0-11188 GCA_042408635.1 Chloroflexota bacterium | reverse complement strand
GCCTCCAGGCCGCGGCGCAGCTCGAGGTCGGGCGCAGCCGCCGGCAGTCGGTAGCCCTCGACCACGGCCCGGACGTAGAGGCCGGTGCCGCCCACCAGCAGCGGCACGCGGCCGCGCGCCAGGACGGCGTCGATCGCGGCGAACGCCTCGCGCTGGAAGCGGGCGAGGTCGTACCGTTCGTCGGGGTCGGCGACGTCGAGCAGGTGGTGCGGCACCCGCGCTCGCTCCTCGAGAGTGGGCTTGGCGGTGCCGATGTCGAGCCCGCGGTAGACCTGGCGCGAGTCGGCAGTGACGATCTCGCCGCCGAGCGCCTCGGCGAGCCGCAGCGCGAGCGCGCTCTTGCCGACCGCCGTCGGCCCGACCACCGCGATCAGTGGTCCGCGCGGTCGGGCGCCGGTCTGGGCACGTTCGGCCATCGTCTCCGGCCGAGACGCCTATTCGGCGCCGGCCGCGGGGGCCGGGGCGGCGCGCTCGAGCGCATCGCCCAGTTCGATCAAGGAGGGGTAGACCAGGTCGGGGCGGATCGTCGACGCAGCCAGCGCCCTGGCGTCGGTGACGCCGGTCAGCACGAGGATCGTAGTCAGGCCGGCCTGGGCGCCGCCGGCGATATCCGTGTCGAGCCGGTCCCCGACGATCGCGGTCGTCTCGGCTGTCGCCCCCAGCTCCGCCATGGCGCTGTGGAACATCGCCGGGAACGGCTTGCCGATCACGGTCGCCCTGGCGCCGCCGGCCATCTCGACGGCGGCCACCAGCGAGCCGGCGCCGGGCAGGATCTCGGCCTCGCCGGGAAACGTGCTGTCGGGGTTGGTGGCGACCAGCCTGGCGCCAGCGCGCAGCGCCCGCTGCGCCGTCGCGAGCTTACCATAGGTGAACTGCCGGTCCAGGCCGACGACGACGAAGCGCGGCGCGTCCTCGGTCAGCGTGAAGCCGCCGGCCGTGAGCAGGTTGAGCAGCCCCTCCTCCCCGATCGCGTAGACGCTGGCGCCGGGCTCGACGCTCTGGAGGTAGGCAACCGTGGCGCGGGCTGAATTAAATACATCGCGCGGCTCGATCGGGAAACCCAAGGCACGGAAGCGCTCGGCGAAGAAGTCGGGGGTGCGGGTCGAGTTGTTGGTGAGCACGGCGAAGCCGATGCCGAGCCTGTGCAGCCGGGCGAAGAACTCGACCGCGCCGGGGGTGGGCTGGGCCCCGCGCACCACCACCCCGTCCATGTCCAGCAGCAGATGCTTGATGCCGTTCAACGACGTCGCCAGGTCCGTCCTCCTCTGGGCGCGGGCCAGTGCGGCGGCGTCTCGGCCACCGTGCCGCGCAGTTGGGCGAAGATACCGTCCTTCCTCAGGGCGGTGATGAAGCTGTCGGGCTGGGTGCCAGCCTCGAGCACCGCCGCGGTCGGGGAGAGGCGGCGGGCAACGCGGCGGCTGTGGCGCACGAGCGCCAGGATCGAGTCGAGCACCTCCGGCGACTCGACCTCGAGCAGATAGACCTGCTCGAGCGTGGCCCGGCGTAGCCCGCGCGACCAGTCGCGCAGCGTGAACTCGACGTTCTGGGGCAGGCCGGTTCGGCTGCGCTCCTGCAGCAGACTGATCAGCTCCTCGATCGTGGCGCCCGTGTCGAGCGCCGTCTGCACCGAGGCGCGCGTGATCTCGAAGGCGGCCACGCGGTCGGCACGTCGCAGCTCGGCGAACCGCGCCAGGCGGTAGAGGGTCGGCGCGTCGAGCCAGAGGGCCAACACTTCGAAGTTCGGCTGCACCACAAGCGGCGGCTCGTCGGGCAGGGGCGTGGGAGGGGCAGTGGGGTCGCCCAGCAGCCAGCGGCCGAGGTCGGTCAGGCGCACGGCCGTGACCTGGCCCCCCGTGTCGAGCCCGAGGTCGACAGCGCCGAACCAGTGGAACGGCCCGGTGAGCAAGGTGGCGAGCGCCGCGCCGTCCGACTTGTCCCAGGAGCGCATGAGTTGCTCGACGCCGTGGTAGCCGAGGTACTGGATCACCTCCGGCCGCGAGCGGAGGATCATGGGGTCGCGCTGCTTGATGGCGGCCAGCAGCGCCTGGAGCCCGTACCACCGGCCGGTCTCCAGCCGAACCAGCCAAGCCGCGAGGCGCTGGCGCCCCTTGGCGGCGTGCAAGCCGATCCAGCCGTAGTAGGCGCCGTGGTAGGTATCGACGTAGTCGGTCTCGTGCAGCCACCAGCGCAGGAGAATGCGCGCCTGCTCGGGGAAGCTCAGCGCCTCCCATTCGCCGAGCTCCTCCCCCGGCGCGTAGCCCGGCGCCTCGCACCGGATGAGCTCGCGCCCTCGCGCGGCGGCCAGGACCATGCCGAACCGCTCGGCGCTTTCCCGGTCGTCCTCGTCAACCTTGACGACGAACCGCTGGTTGAGCTGCGTGAACGTCCGCTTCGGGATGCGTCCGTCGGCCGTGAGCTTCAGCCCGTGCAGGCGCGTCCAGGTCACCAGCGTCATCAGGTCGAGCAGGAAGCTCGCGTCCGCGGGGCGCTCCCCGCTCGGACTCTCGGCCAGCGGCCGCACCACCGACGCGCTACCGTCGGGGTTCTTGAGCGCGCGCGAGATGTCGCTGGGCAGGTAGACCAGGCGGGTGCCCTCCGCGTCGTAGGTCGGCTGGACGATGCCCAGCCCCGCCAACCGGCGTAGCGCCGCCCGCACCTCACCCTCGGGCAAGCCCGCCCGCTGGGCGAGCGCGGCCACCGAGATGGGTTCGGCGCCGTCGAGCAGATCGACCAGGCGGACCGCCGTGGGGCCGGCTTCATTGATCGCCTCGGTCAGAGCGTGGTGGTCGAGCATCGCCACCAGCAGGGCATTGAGCGTCTCGCGGCGCCGCTGGAGCTGGCCGTGGTCCACGCGCCAGCGCTCGACCAAGTTCATCAGTGTGACGTCGTCCAGCTCGCCGATCGCCTCGCGGAGCGGGCGGCGCGCCGCCTCGGCCCGCGTGCGCTCGGTGTGGATCGCTCGGACGAGCCGGGCGATCTCCTCGGGCATCTGGACGATCTGGTGGGCCGTCGCCACTCCACCGCCGCCGACCGGCACCTGTCCGTTGGGCGGCCAGACCAGGCCCCAGGCGAGCAGCTCGTCGAGCGCGGCGTGGACCTGCGGCTCCCCGAGGCCGACCTCCTTCGTGAGCAGCGGGGCGCTGGCCCGCGAGCCGGGGTGGCCGGCGGTTGCCAGCGCGATTTGCCGCGCCGGCGGCGAGAGCGCTTCGAGGGTTTCGGCGATAGCCCAGCGGTCGGTCATCCGCCGGTAAAGCGCCAGGGCGAGCTGTTGGCGGCCGAAGCCGTAGGCGATCTCGGTGAGGCCCCAGCGCAACGCGAGATCGCGCAGGTGCGTTTTCGACTGGACCGCGAGGAACGAATTGAGGTTGACCACGCTTCCCACGCGGTAGCCGAGGCTACCGATGCCAGCATTACCGCCGCGACGACACCGCGCGACGCGCCATTGTAGCCCGCCCGCCGAGCCCGGCGCAAACCGCGCGAGGCCCCGGGGCAGCCCGATTTGACAGCACCATGCCGAGCCGCCTTTAATGCGGTCGGGTGCCGATGCAGGCACCCCGACCGCCGTGGCGGTCGCCAAACCCGGGTAAAGGTGCCTGCGGTGGCCGACTCTTTGGCACTGCATTCCGCCGCCCGCACCGCGCTCCAGGAGCGTTGGTGCGCGCTCGCCCTCACCCAGCTTGCGCCGTTCGTCGCCTCCCCGGCCGAGGTCGAGGCGGCCGTGGCGCGCTTGAGCGCCGCGGTCTTCCCGCCTGACGGGCTCGGCCTCGAGTCGGTCCGCGAGGGTGCCCACGGCATCGGCCGTTGGCTCGCCGAGTCGGGCGCGCCGCACGAGGTCGCGGTGCGGGTGATCGAGGGGTTGGGCGCCGCCTTGCCGGAGCTATGGCAGGTCGACGGCGTGGCGGCGCCCGGGGATCCGGCCGCCCTGGTCGCGGCGCTGGTGGCCGAGGCGACTGTGGCGCTTGCGCGGGCCGGCTACGAGCGCCGGGGCGAGGCCGCTGGTCTCGTCGCGGACCAGGATGCGGTGCGCGCCCGCCTGGCCGAGCTCGATGCGCTCCAGCAGGTCGCCAGCGTCACCAGCTCCTCGCTCGACCTCGATTCCACCCTCCAGCTCACGGTGAGCTCGGTGGCCTCGGTCACCCGCGCCGACATCTGCTCGGTCTATCTCTACGAGGAGGAGACCAACTCGCTCGTGCTGCGCGCCAGCACCAACTTTTCGCCCGAGCTGCTCGGGCAGGTGCGGCTGGCGCTCGGCGAGGGGATCACGGGCTGGGCCGCCAAGGAGGGCCGGATCATCGCCCTACGCGACGCCTGGAACGACCCGCGCTTCAAGCACTTCCCCTGGCTGGACGAGCACCCCTACCGCTCGATGGCGTCGGTGCCGATCTTCCTGCACAACGAGCGGCACCTGATCGGCGTCCTCAACATCCAGAACCGCGACTACCGCGACTACTCGCCCGACGAGCTGCGCTTCCTCGAGACCGTCGCCAGCCAGGTCGGCCTGGCGATCGAGAACGCGCGGCTGTTCCAGCACACCGACGAGCGGCTCCGCCAGAAGGTGAAGGAGCTGACCACGCTCATCCGCGTCTCCTCCGCCATCACCTCCACCCTGGAGGTGCAGCAGGTCCTCGACCTGATCGCGGGCCAGACGGTCGTGCTCACCGGCATGGACATGGCCGCCATCTTCGAGCTGGACGAGAGCCGGCAGGAGCTGACGATCACCGCCTCCTACGGCCTCAGCCCCGAGTTCGTCAGCGCCGTACGCGTGCCGGTCGGGGAGGCGACGGCCGGGCTCACCGTCCAGCGCGGCCGGCCGGTGCGCGTCGTCGACGTGACCAAGAGCGACTATTCGCCGCTCTGGCTGGCGCGCGCCGAGGAGGAGGGCTACCGCTCTGTCGTCGGCGTGCCGCTGGTCAGCCACCGCCGCGTGCTCGGGGCGCTCCTCGCCTTCTCGCGTGAGGTGCGCGAGCTGCCCGACGACCTCGTCGAACTCCTCTCCGCCTTCGCCACCGAGGCCGCGATCGCCATCGACAACGCCCGGCTCTACCAGGAGGCCCGCCGCGCGCTCGCGACCAAGAGCGCGCTCCTCCAGGAGATGCACCACCGGGTCAAGAACAACCTCCAGACGGTGGCGGCGCTCCTCTCGCTCCAGGCGCGGCGCACCTCGTCGCCGGAGGCGGCTCAGCCGCTGCGCGACAGCGTGGCGCGGATCGAGAGCATCGCGGCGGTCCACGACCTGCTCTCGCAGGACAGCATTGGCTCGACCTCGCTCGAAGCGCTTGCCCGGCAAATCATCGAGGTCGCCAGCATCAACCTGATCGACCCCGGCAAACGCATCACGTTCAGCGTCGAGGGCAGCAGCGTGCGCTTCGCCTCGAAGGAGGCGACCGTGCTGGCGCTCCTGCTCAACGAGCTGGTGGCGAACGCGATCACCCACGGCCTCGAGCACCGCCAGCAGGGCCACATCACCATCTCGGCGGAGCCGAGCAACGGCTCGGTGCTGATCCGGGTGCGCGACGACGGGACGGGGCCGCCGCCCGGCTTCACGGTCGAGCGCAACGCTGGTCTCGGCCTGCAAATCTGCCAGACGCTCGTCTCGACCGACCTGCGCGGCACCTTCTCGCTCGAGGGCGACGAGACCGGCACGGTCGCCACGATCAAGCTGCGCCGCACCGACGCCTTCGCCCTGTGAACACCGCGGCCTCGCCCCGATGTTGCCCTCGGGGCTTTCTCGCGCGAGGCCAAAGTTGCCGAGCAGCACCCCAGGGCGCGGCTGCCAGCCCAGTCTCGCCGACTCCAGCCGTCCCTGCCGGCGGGGGTGAGTTGAAAAGCGGAGGGGGCCGCCCAGTGGAGGCGGCCCCCCAGTGCCCTCGATCCGGAGGGGTATTTGCTGGTGGAAGGCCGGCTTCCAGCGCCAACCACAGGAACGGCTCATCGGGCTCCCTTCGAGCACCTCTGGAGCCCGGGTAGTCGCCCAGTCGCCCATCCCTGACGGGGTGAACGCGCACAGCACCGCCGCTAGGCGGCGCGCGACTTGCCGCCGAGGCGCGGGGCGCGGCTGCCGGGCCGGCGCACGGGCTCGACCACCGGCGCCACGGTCTTGTAGTAGTTCTTGCCGCACTGGAGACAGACCAGGGCGTCGTCCTCGCCCAGCGCCCGCTCTTCGACGAGGTCGCCACCGCAGCGCGTGCAGCCCTTGAGCACCATCATCGTGCGTACCCTCTTTCTGCGCGTTCCGCCCACCAGTCTCGGCGCCGGCCGGAACGTTACGCTTCACCGATCCGCTTCAGGACGGCCGGCCTGCCCCGGCGCTCACGCGCCGTCCGGCCGTCCGCTGTGCGGATAGTAGGCGTTTCGGAGCGACAAGACTGTAACCTTGCTGACAGTGCGCCGAACTTCGGGGAGCCCGCCGGTGCCGGAGCGGGTCGGACGGTCTTGACCCACTTTCTGGGGCGCGGCTATACTGCGCCCGGCGTTGAGGTGGCCGCCCACCGTGACCAAGCTTGTCATCCAGATCCCGTGCTTCAACGAAGCCGAGACGCTGCCGGATGTGCTGGCCGAGATCCCGGCCGCCATCCCCGGCGTCGACGAGACCATTGTGCTGGTCGTGGATGACGGTTCGAGCGACGACACTGTCAAGATCGCGCGGCGCTGGGGCGCCCGCGTAGTCGGCCACCCCGGCAATCGTGGGTTGAGCGCGACGTTTGCCAAGGGGCTCGACGAGTCGCTGCGGCTCGGCGCCGACGTCATCGTCAACATCGACGGGGACCACCAGTACCCGGCCGCCCGCATCCCGGATTTGGTCCGGCCGATCCTCGACGGCCACGCCGACATCGTCCTCGGCGACCGGGGCGCCGGCAGCAACGAGCACTTCTCCCCGTTCAAGCGCCTGCTCCAGCGCCTCGGCTCGTGGACGGTGCGCCGCCTCTCCGACACCGACGTGCCCGACGCGCCCAGCGGCTTCCGCGCCTTCTCGCGCGAGGCGGCGCTCCACCTCAACGTGATCGCGCGCCGCACCTACACCCTCGAAACGCTCATCCAGGCCGGCGCTGAGCGGTTCAAGCTCGATTACGTGCCGATCAGGACGAATCCGCCGCGGCGCCCGTCGCGCCTCCACCGCGGCTCGCTCCACTACGTCTGGCTCGCGGTCGGCATGCTGCTGCGGGCGCGCACGATGTACAGCCCGCTCAAACTGTTCCTCTGGCTGGCGGCGCTGCTGTTCGCTCCGGGCGCCTTCCTGGTGGCGCGCTTCCTCTACTTCTTCGTGACCGAGGGCGGCGCCGGGCACATCCAGTCGCTGGTCGTGGCGGCGGTGCTGCTCAACGCTTCGTTCTTCTGCGTGACGCTGGGGATCATCTCGGAGCTGATCTCCGCCAACCGACGCCTGAGCGAGGAGGCACTGTTCCGGCTCCGGCGGCTCGAAAGCGACCTGCGACGTGCCGGGCTCCTGCACGACCCGGACGCGGCGACGCTCGATCGACCCGGCGCCGAGGAGGCCGGCGCACTCGATCCGGTGGCGGCCGTGGCGCTCGGACGGGGCGAGGGTGTGGACCGGCCCGCGGGAGCAGGCTGAGACCGTGAAGGGCAGCGCGCTCGGCGGCCGACAAGTCTGAGGCACGAGGGAGGGGCTGGGGACAGCATGCGAATCGCGGTGATCGGGAGCCGGGGCCAGGTCGGCGGCGAGGTCGTGCGCCACCTCAGCGCGCGGCATGAGGTGATCCCCCTGGCGCGGCCGCAGGTCGATCTGCTCGACCCGCGCGGCGTCGACGCGGCGATCGAGGCGGAGCGACCCGACCTGGTCGTCCTCACGGCAGCCTGGACGGACGTCGACGGCTGCGCCCGCGACCCGGACCAGGCGCTGCGCGTCAACGGGCTGGGCACCCAGAGCGTGGCGCTCGCTTGCCAGCGCCACGGCGCCGCGCTCCTCTACGTGAGCACGAACGAGGTGTTCGACGGGCGGGCGAGCGAGCCCTATCTCGAGCTCGACCCGGTCAACCCGATCAACGCCTACGGGCGCTCGAAGCTCGCCGGCGAGCGATACGTGCAGCTCCACCTGGATCGCTTCTACATCGTGCGCACCGCCTGGGTGTTCGGCGGCGCGGGCCGCTTCTTCCCCGAGAAGGTCCTCGACCGCGCCCGCGAGCACGGCCGCCTCCAGATGGTAACCGACGAGATCGCCACCCCGACCTACGCTCCCGACCTGGCCCAGGCCATCGGGCGGCTGATCGAGACGCAGCGCTGGGGGATCTACCACCTCACCAACGAGGGCGTGGCGTCGCGCTGGGACTACGCGGCGGAGGTGCTGCGCCACGTGGGCCTCGCCGACGTCGCGATGACGCCGACCACCCTCGACCAGTTCCCGCGACCGTCTTCGCCGCCCCGCTACACGCCGCTGCGCAACTTCGCCGCCCGCGAGGCGCTGGGCATCACGCTGCGCCCCTGGCAGGAGGCGATCGCCGAGCACATGGCGCGCCGCCACGCGCTGCGGGAGACGGCCTAGGGGTGAGGGTGCTGGTTACGGGCGGCGCCGGCTTCATCGGCTCGCACATCGTCGAAGCCCTGCTGGCCGGCGGTCACGCCGTCGCGGTGCTCGACGATCTCTCATCGGGCAGCGCCGCGCACGTGCCACCCGGCGTCACGCTCCACCGCCTCGACGTCGCCAGCGACGACCTGACGCCCGCGTTCCGCGGGGAGCCCTACGACGCGATCGTCCACCTCGCGGCGCAGGTGAAGGTGCAGCTCTCGATGGCCGATCCGGCGCGCGACCTCGCCGTCAACGTGATCGGTACGCGCCGCCTGCTCGAGGTCGCGGCGGCCGGGGCGCGGCCCGCGCGGTTCGTCTTTATGTCGACCGGTGGCGCGATCTACGGCGAGACGGAGCGCGCGGCCGACGAGCGCACGCTGCCCGATCCGCGCAGCTACTACGCCGCGCACAAGCTCTGCGCCGAGCACTACGTGCGCCTGAGCGGCCTGTCACACGCCATCCTCCGCCCCTCGAACGTCTACGGTCCGCGCCAGCGCTCCGATCTCGAGGGGGGCGTCGTCGCCATCTTCACGGAGCGCCTGCGCGCCGGGCAGCCGATCGAGCTGTACGGGGACGGGGAGCAGACGCGCGACTTCGTCTACGTGAAAGACCTGGTGCGTGCCACACGGGCGGCGCTCGCCTTCCGGCGCAGCGGCACCTGGAATATCGGCTCGGGCGAGGCGATCACGATCCGTGCCCTGCTCGAACGGCTGGCCGCCGCGATCGCCCCACCGGTGGCGGTGATTCCGCGCCCACCCCGCGCGGGCGACCTGCGCCACTCCTGCCTCGACGCCGGCCTGGCCGCCCGCGACGGCCTCTGGACCCCGACCTACACCCTCGACGCGGGTATCGCCGACATGCTGAGCGACGCGTCGCCGCGAGCAAGCTAGACCCGCAAGCTGGACCCGATCGTTCCACCGACTAGCCGAGCAACGTCTCGGGGTGGCGGCGGTGCCAGGCCCAGGCTGTCTCGACGATGGTGCGCAGGTCGCTCAGCCGGGGGCGCCAGTCGAGCGCGCGCGTGATCTTCGTCACGTCCGCCACCAGCTCGGCGGCGTCACCGGGCCGGCGCGGCACCACCCGCTCGGGCAGCGGGTGCCCGGTCACCTCGCGGCAGGTCTCGACGACCTCGCGCACGGTGTAGCCGTAGCCGGTGCCGGCGTTGAAGACGTCGCTCTCACCCTGGTCGAGCAGGTGGCGCAGCGCCGCCACGTGGGCGCGCGCCAGGTCGACCACGTGGATGTAGTCGCGGATCGGCGTGCCGTCGCGCGTCGGCCAGTCGTCGCCCGCCACCGGTACCGCCTCGGCCAGCCCCGCCGCCACCCGCAGGACGAGCGGGATGAGGTGGGTCTCGGGCCGGTGCGCCTCGCCGAGGTCCCCCTGCGGGTGGGCGCCGGCCGCGTTGAAGTAGCGCAGCGAGATCGACTTCAGGCCGTGGGCGCGGTCGCAGTGGCGCAGGATGGTCTCGAACCAGCCCTTCGTCTCGCCGTAGACGTTGAGCGGCGCCATCGGCTGGGTCTCGGGGATCGGCATGCGCTCGGGCTGGCCATAGACGCCCGCCGAGGAGGAGAAGACGAGGCGGTCGACGCGCGCGTCGCGCAGCGCCTCGAGGAACCGCACGCCGAGGCCGATGTTGTTGTGGTAGTAGACGAGCGGCACAGCCATCGACTCGGGCGCCACGATCAGCCCGGCGAAGTGGATGACGGCGCCGACCTCCTGGTCGCGGCAGAGGCGCCGCACCAGCTCGTCGTCCGCGATGTCGCCGGTGACGAGCGGCACCCCCGCCAGCCCCTCCGGCCAACCGCTGCGGCTGAGGTTGTCGAGCACAACCACCTCGAACCCATCGGCCAGCAGCTCACGCACGGTGTGGGAGCCGATGTAGCCCGCCCCGCCCGTCACCAGGATCCGCATGCACCCTCCGCCCCGCGCGATCTGATCCCCCACCCGCCTGCAAACACCTGTGCCAGGCGGCGTTGCCACGCCCGGCGTTCCGATGGTAGCATGATGGATCGCAGCGGGCTTGCGGCCGGTGGAGGGCCGCTAGCCCGTCCGGTCCATGGCCTGGCCGGCCAGTGGGCACCGGGCAGACGAGACGGTAGGTGAACAGGATGAACGACGGAACGATCGACGTCGTGGCGACAGCGCCCGTGACGTCGAGCCGGGCGGGCGCCCAGGAGCGCGGCCGGTATTCCCCGGCCGAGATCGAGCGGAAATGGCAGACGCGCTGGGAGGCGGACCGCCTCTACGAGGCGCCTGACCGCTCGGACAAGCCCAAGCACTACGCCCTGAGCATGTTCCCCTACACGTCGGGCGACCTCCACATCGGCCACTGGTACAACTTCGCGCTCGCCGACGCGCACGCGCGCTACATGCGCGCGCGCGGCTACAACGTCATGGAGCCGATCGGCTTCGACGCGTTCGGTTTGCCGGCGGAAGGGGCCGCGATCAAGAACAAGATCCACCCCTACACCTGGACCATGCGTAACATCGAGCGCATGCGGCGCCAACTGAAGACCATTGGCGCGATGTGGGACTGGCGGCGCGAGCTGGCGACCTGCACGCCCGACTACTACCGCTGGACACAGTGGTTCTTCCTGCAGTTCTACAAGCACGGCCTCGCCTACCGCGCGATGGCCGCAGCCAACTGGTGCCCGAACTGCCAGACCG
>JBHOQZ010000207.1:0-5699 GCA_042408635.1 Chloroflexota bacterium | reverse complement strand
CAGCGCCGGCGGTTGCCGCGAGCCCCGCAGCCGCGCCGGCGGGCTCGGCCGCGCCCACGCTCTCCGCAGTCGCGCCGACGACCCCGGCCGAGAGCCCCACGCCGACGCCGACCACGATCCGGGCCAGCATCGAGATCACCGTGCTGCCCACGCTGACGCCCGCCCCGACGCCGGCGGCCAGCGCGCTGACCGACTACACCGCCGCCCGGGCCACGCTCCAGGCGCGCACGGGCATCACCCTCACCTCGATCTCCGACGCGATCCGGCTGAGCGCGCGCGAGCCGAACCGTGCCGATGCGGTGGGGGAGCTCGAACGCGCGCGGGCGGCGTTCGAGCGCGCGCTGGGCGCGATCCAGGGTCTCAGCGTCCCCGCCGAGGCGCAGGCGAGCCAGCAAACGCTGGTCGATGCCTACACGCGCTACGTCGAGGCGAGCGTGGCCGCGCTGGCGGCGGTGCGCGAGTCGAACGAGACAGAGCGCCTCAACCGGATCAACAGCGCGGGCACGCTCTTCCAGGAGGCGTTCGCGCTCGAGCAGCGCTCGAACGCGCAGCTCGGCGAGCTCCAGGCCCGCTGAGACGGCCGGCACGCCGGGAGCGGCCGCACGGCCGGGCCGGGGTCGGGTGGCGGTTGGTATACTGGCCTGGGCAAGACAAGCCACTCGTTGGTTCTCAGGTCGAAGGCCCGAGCGGCGCCGGCACCCGCCAGGGGAGCCGTCATCGCCCGGCCGGCACGGTGGTTGTCGACATAATCGGTTCGCCCGGTCGTTAAGCGCCGGCGGAGCGCGAGGCACACCGGGTGGATCAGAGGGGGAGAGCAGGCATGGCAGGGGAGGCGACGCAGCCCGACGCGACGACGATGCCGCTGGCAGGGATCCGCGTGCTGGATCTGGGCCGGCACCTGGCCGGGCCGACCTGCGCGATGTGGCTCGGTGACCTGGGCGCCGACGTCTTGAAGATCGAGAACCCGGAGCGTGGTGAGGACGGCCGCGCCGCCGGACCGCCGTTCTTCAACGGGGAGAGCGCCTTCTTCCTGGCTGCCAACCGCAACAAGCGCTCCGTCGCGCTCGACATCAAGCGTCCGGAGGGGCAGGAGCTGGTCCGCCGCCTCGCCGAGACGGCAGACGTGGTGGTCGAGAACTTCCGACCGGGTGTGATGGACGCGCTCGGCATCGGCTATGCGGCGCTCTCGGCGCGCAACCCGCGCCTCATCCTCTGCTCGATCTCCGGCTTCGGCGCCGACGGGCCCTACGCCGACCGCCCCGGCCTCGACCAGATCATCCAGGGCTTCTCGGGGCTGATGTCGATCACGGGCTTCGAGGGCGGGGAGCCCGTGCGCGTCGGCATCCCGATCGCCGACCTACTGACGGGGCTGTTCGGCGCCTACGGCGTGCTGGCCGCGCTCCAGGCGCGCGAGCGCACCGGCCGGGGTCAGCACGTGACGACCTCGCTCCTCGAGAGCATGGTCGGCATGCTGACGTTCCAGGCGACGCGCTACCTCAACGGCGCCGGGGTGCCGCCGCCCGCCGGCAACCACCACCCGATCAACGCCCCCTACGGCGTGTTCAGGACCAAGGACGGCTATGTGACGATCGGCGCGACCGGGGAGAAGCGCTGGACGAAGTTCTGCGAGGTGATCGGCGCGCCCGAGTTCCTGACCGACGAGCGTTTCGCGACCAACGGAGGCCGCTACGAGCACCGCTACCTGCTGGCCGACCTGATCGGCGACAAGCTCCAGACGCACACCAGCGACGAGTGGGAGGCGATCCTCAACGCCAACGGCATCCCCTGCGGCCCGATCTACAAGCTCGACCAGGCGCTCGAGCACCCGCAGGTCCACCACACGCGCATGGTCGTCGAGCGGCCGCACCCGACCATGGGGACGGTGCGCCTGCTCGGGCTGCCGGTGAAGTTCGACGCCACACCGACCGACATCCACCGGCTGCCGCCGCTCTTTGCCCAGCACACCGACGAGGTGCTGCGTGAGATCGGCGTGGGCGACGAGGAACTGGCCCGCCTGCGCGCCGAGGGCATCATCCGCTCTGCCGACCCGCCCGACGCGGGCACAGCGGAGCCGAACGTCGCGGCGCACCCGGCCACCCGGGGCTGAACCCCGCCCGGCCGCCCAGGGTGATGGAGGTTGAGGAATTAGCGCGGGGGAGGCGTTCGGCGGGGTGAAGCGCGCCGGGTCCCCCACCCGCCGGGTCCCCCACCCGCCAGCGGGTACCCGGCGGGTGGGGTACCCGGCCGGCTTCAGCCGGTCGATCAGGCACCTCTTCCTCCGGCCACGGTCACCCCGCCAGCAGGCGCCGGAAGAGGGCGTCGATCTCGGCGTCGGTGAGGGCGGCGGTGGCGTCCTCGACCGACAGCTCGAAGGCGGCGTAGCCGGGCACCTCCGCCGGGCGCAGCGCCCGGAACAGCGCCACCCGCTCCGTCCGCGCGATCTCGAGCGCGCGCGCCATGAGCGCGTCGGGCTCGCCCGGCAGAAAGACATGCAGCATGTGCGCGTGGGGCGGGTCGGGGTTGACGCGCACACCGGGGATGGCGGTGAGCGTGCGCGCGATGGCGAGCGCCCGCTGATGGTAGGCCGGGAAGCGCGGCAGCCGCGCCCGCAGGCCCTGCCGGGCCGCGATCACGTAGGGGTAGAGGTGGATGAGCTTGCCGCCGTGCCGGCGCCCCCGTTGGCGCGGAAAGCCCTCGTGGCTCGCTTCGCCGGACGCCGGGGGAACGCCCCAGCGGAGGTGCCGCGGCGCGATCCGTCCGCCATCCTACCCCACCGCGCCGCCGGGCGGCAGCAGACGGGAGACGCGCACGCCCTGAGCGGCGAAGGCCGGCTCGGCGAAACGATCGAGGAAGGCGGCCCAGGCAACGGGCGGATCGCGCTGGGGCCTCCGGTCGGGCTCTTTGATGGCGATGGAGTGCACGCCCAACTGGGAGAGCATCGCCGCGATCTCCTCAGGCGGGCTTTGCCAGGGCCGCCCGCGAAAGCGCTGTGACTCGAAGGGCGAGAGCTGCGGGGGCGCAGATAGTAGCGCGCTGTCCAGCCCGATGCCGAAAACCGTCGGGGTGCCCGCGCCCCCGCGCGGCCGACAGCGGCGTGCCTGGGCGGGTAGAATGGCGCGGCAAGGACGGCGTCGGTCAGGGCGGCGCGCCGGGCGGGAAGCGAAACCGCGCGCCGGGCAGACGGGGCGACCGCGCCGGGGGGAAGGAGAAGCAGGGCTGTGACAACCGGCACCGGGGCACGCGACACGACCGGCATCGATTGGGACGCGGTGCGCGACGAGGCGACGCGGCACCTCCAGGCGCTCCTGCGGCTGGAGACGGTCAACCCACCCGGCAACGAGATCCTGGCCGCCGAGTACCTGGCCGACACGGTCCGGGCCGAGGGATTCGAGCCGGTGGTCGTCGAGAGCGAGCCCGGCCGCGGCAACTTCGTCACGCGGCTGCGCGCGCCCGAGCCGAAGGCCCCCCCCTTGATGCTGATGGGGCACACCGACGTGGTGAGCGTCGAGGCCGACAAGTGGACCCACGGCCCGTTCAGCGGCGACATCGACGGCGGCGAAATCTGGGGCCGCGGCGCGGTCGACATGAAGGGGCAGGTGGCGGCCGAGCTGACGACGCTCCTCCTGCTCAAGCGCCAGGGCGTCCGGCTCGACCGCGACATCATCCTGGCCGCCTTCGCCGATGAGGAGGCAGGGAGCTTCCTCGGCGCCCGCTGGCTGTGGGACAACCGGCGCGAGCTGATCGACGCCGAGTACGCGATCAACGAGGGCGGCGGCGCGCGCGTGGAGATCGGCGGCAAGGTCTTCTACACCTGCCAGACCTCCGAGAAGGGCGGCTGCCGCATGCGGATCGTCGCGCGCGGCGAGCCCGGCCACGCCTCGGTGCCGCTCGACGACACCGCCGTCTATCGCCTCGCCCACGCGCTGGTGCGCCTCCAGCGGTTCCAGGGCCCCACGATCCTGACGAAGACGATGCGGCGCTACCTCGAGTCGATCGGGCGGGCGATCGGCGGCGAGACGGAGCGAGAGGTGCAGGCGGTGCTGGCGAACCCGACCTGGGAGGCTCTGGCGGCGCTGCCGTTCCCCGAGCAGCTCAAGGGGTCGCTGCGGGCCACCACCCGCAACACCGCCACGCCGACGATCCTGCGCGGCGGCCACCGCATGAACGTCATCCCCAGCCAGGTCGAGTGCGACGTCGACGGGCGCATCCTGCCGGGTCAGGAGCCGGCCGACTGGGTCGCCCAGGTGCAGGCGGCGGTCGGCGACGGGGTGACGGTCGAGTTCCTGCGCGGCGGCTACGGTCTCGAGGCCGACCCCGACAGCCCGTTCTTCGACACTATCGCGGCCGTGATGGCCGAGGAGGATCCGGGCGCGATCCTGGTGCCGAGCATCGTCTCGGGTGGCACCGACGCCAAGGGGCTGCCCGGCGTCAAGGTCTACGGCTTCATGCCCTCGCGGCGGGGTGAGAGCGAGTTCGCACTCGCCCACGCCCACGACGAGCGCGTGCGCATCGCCGACCTGCTGTTCGCCACGCGCTGCTTCTACCGAATCGTCACCCGCTTCGCCGGCGGCTGACCCCGACCCGCGACCGACGCGCTGGACCTGACGGGCCTGCCACGCCGAGCGGCGGCGGGTCGCTCAGGCACTTGCCGTGCGCTCGGATAATCCCTGCCTCATGCATCCGCCATGCCGAGCGGTGGCGGGCCCGTTAGGCGCCCAGGCGCCGGGCGAGGTCGACGAAGTCGTCGGCGAGGACGTCGAACTCGCCCGGCGCGGCCCGCTCGGTCGCGCGGCCCGGCCCCCATTCGAGCGGGCGCGGCACGTAGGCGGTACGAAGGCCGTGCGACGCGGCGGCGCGCAGGTCGTCCGGGTGGGCCGCGACCATCATCACCTCGCCAGGGCGCAGGCCCAAGAGCTCTGCGGCGCCGAGGTAGGTGCGCGGGTCGGGCTTGTAGGCGCGGACGATCTCGGCCGAGAGCACGCAGTCCCAGGGCAGCCCGGCGCGCTTCGCCATGGTCACCAGCAGCGCCACGTTGCCGTTGGAGAGCGTGGCGACGATGGCGCGGCGGCGCAGCCGCGTCAGCCCCTCGACCGCGTCGGGCCACGGGTTGAGGCGGTGCCAGACGCGGTTGAGGTGGTCGATCTGCGCCTCGGTCAGCCCGGTCACGCCGAACTCGGCGAGCAGCTCATCGAGGCTGCGCCGGTGGAGCGCATCGAGGTTGGTCCAGGGGAGCTCGCCGCGCCGCACGAGGTCCAGCGAGGGCTGGTAGCGCCCGCGCCAGGCGTCGGCGAAGCGGCCCCAGTCGACGTGCAGACCCCAGTCGCGGTTCAGCGCCTCACCCTCGGCGATGATCGAGCCGCGCCAGTCGACCACCGTGCCGAAGACGTCGAACGTGAGCGCCTTCACACCGTCGAGCACCGTTGCACCTCCATCCTACCCGAGCTGGAGCGCGACGGCGCGGACGGGGGAGCCGTCGGCGCCCGCGAGTTTGAGCGGGAGCGCCAGGAAGAGGACCCGCGGCTCGGGCAGGGCCGCCAGGTTCGCCAGGTACTCGATGAGGTGGACGCCGCCGCGCAGCAACACGTCGTGCGTGGTGTTCTCCTCGGCGCGGCTGCGGTAGGCCGGGTCGGTCAGCTCGCGGCGCAGCACCTCGTCGGGCGGGAAGTCGGTGCCCAGCGCCCGGATGCCGCGCGCCAGCA
>JBHOQZ010000205.1:0-10912 GCA_042408635.1 Chloroflexota bacterium | reverse complement strand
CATCCTGCGCCCGCGCGGCATCTTCGGCGCGCCTGACCTGGTCGTCGAGGTGCTCTCGCCCAGCACGGAGGCGCGCGACCGCGGCGTCAAGCTCCAGCGCTGCGCGGCGGCCAGTGTCCCGCACTACTGGCTGGTGGATGTGCGTGGTCGGGCAATCGAGGCGTATCGCCTGAGCGCTCGGGGCTACGAGCTCGCGGGCCGGTTCGCGGCGGGCGAGGTGTTCCGGCCGGAGCCGTTCCCCGGCCTGGCGATCCCGGTCGAGGAGCTGTTCGTGTAGGTCGAGCGCAGCGGCGTCGGCCGCTACGCGGCGCCCGGGCACTCGGGCGCGGCTGGCCGATCCCGGTGCTGGTCGATCCGCCGCGGCCTCGGCAGCAACCGCCGGGCCAGGAGGAGGAGGAAGACGATGGAGTTCAAGCCGCTCACGACGACCCGGCCGCCGGTGATGGGGCGGCAACAGGCGGTGGTCGCCGGCCACTACCTCGCCGCGCTCGCGGGGATGCGCATCCTCGACCGCGGCGGCAACGCGGTCGATGCGGGCGTCGCCGCCGGGCTCTGCCTCAATGTGCTCCAACCCGACATGACCAACCTCGGCGGCGTCGCCCCGATCATGGTGCGCCTGGCCTCGGGCGAGATCGCCACGATCTCCGGCCTCGGCACCTGGCCCCGCGCCGTCTCGGTCGACCTGCTGCGCCAGCGCGGCGGCGGGCGCATTCCGCGCGGCATCCTCAGCACCGTCGTCCCCTCGGCGGTCGACGCCTGGATCACCGCGCTCGAACGGTTCGGCACCCTCAGCTTCGGCGAGGTTGCCTCGGCCGCGATCGAGCTGTGCGAGCGCGGCTTCCCGGTCCACCAGTTCCTCCACGACAACCTGAAGGCCGCCGCGGCCGACCTGCTCACCCGCCCCTACGCCGCCTCGATCTACGCCCCGGCCGGGCGCGTGCCCGCCGTCGGCGAGATCCTGGTCCAGCCGGACTACGGCCGGACGCTGCGCCGGCTGGCCGAGGCGGAGTCGGCGGCCGTGGGCGACCGGCGCGCGAAGCTCCGGGCGGCGCGCGACCGATTCTACCGGGGCGACATCGCCCGGGAGATCGCGGCGTTCCACCGCGAGGCGGGCGGCCTGCTCACCGAGGCGGATCTCGCCGAGTTCGCGGTCGAGGTCGAGGCGCCGGTCTCGACCACCTACCGCGGCGCCACCGTCTACGCCTGCAACGTCTGGTGCCAGGGGCCGGTCGTGCTCGAGACGCTCAACATCCTCGAGGGCTACGAGATCGCCCGGCTCGAGCGCAACGGCCCCGAGCACCTACACCTGGTCGTCGAGGCGCTCAAGGCGAGCTTCGCCGACCGCCACCACTACTACGGCGACCCGCGCTGCGTCGAGGTGCCGGTCGCGGGCCTCCTGAGCAAGGAGTACGCGGCGGCCTGGCGGGCGCGGATCAGCCTCGAGCGGGCCGCCGACGGGATGCCCGAGCCGGGCGACGCCTGGGCCTACGCCGGGCGCGAGCCCTCGCTCGCCGGTCCCGGCCGCCCGACGCCCGCGCCGGGGCCGCTCGCACCCGATACGAGCTACTGCTGCGCCGTCGACCGCGACGGCAACGCCTTCTCGGCCACGCCCAGCGACGGCGTGACCGGCACACCGGTCGTGCCCGGCCTGGGCATCGTGACCTCGCCGCGCGGCGTGCAGTCGTGGCTCGACCCCGCCCACCCGGCCTGCGTGGCGCCCGGCAAGCGGCCGCGCCTCACACCCAGCCCCGGCATGGTCGTGGTCGAGGGCGAGTTCGTCATGCCCTACGGCACGCCCGGCAACGACGTCCAGCCGCAGGCGATGACGCAGTTCGTGCTCAACGTCGTCGACTTCGGGCTCGATCCGCAGGCCGCGATCGAGGCGCCGCGGGTGGCGACCTACAGCTTCCCCGCCACGACCGATCCGCACCCCTACAACGCCGGCCTCCTGCGGACCGAGGGCCGCCTCAGCCCCGACACGATCGACGCACTCGCGCGGCTGGGCCACCGGGTCCAGCGCTGGCCCGACTGGATCCCGACCGCGGGCGCGCTCGGCGCCATCCGGGCGGAGCGCGGTCGCCTGATCGCCGGCGCCGACCCGCGCCGCATCACCTACGCCCTCGCCTGGTAAGCCCCGCCCCGCGCAACAGGGAAGACCGGCACCGCGAAACGTTCTCGCGGCGCCGGTCTGCTGCGTCGAAGCCCTTGCCGGCACCCGGCCGCCGGCAATAGGCAGCCGGGTGCCGCCCCGCCGACCACCACCCGCGATTGGCGAGCGAGCGGCAGACGGGGGCGCGGTGGCTCAGTGCTGGTGCGCGGGCTGCGCCGGCACCCCGGAGCTCTCGGTCGAGGGCGCGACCTCGAGCGTTCGCTGGGCGGAGCGCGCCGCCGAGACGATCTTGCCGGAGAGCGGCTGCAGGTTCGTGCCGCTCACCCCGGTGATGCTGTAGGTGGTATCGGCCTGCCCGCTGGTGAGCGTGTTGCGCAGGTAGAACGTGTTGTTGCTGGGCAGGTAGAGCCCGACCGACGACTTGCCCGTGCCGGTCCAGTCGCCGGCGATCGGCCGGTAGCCGCCGTTGGGCACGCCCAGCGTCACCAGCGTATCGGCGATGCCGGTGGTATTGCTGTTGCGCAGGAAGAACTGGCTCGTCTGCGGGTTGTAGAGGCCGACCTTGTCGCCCGGGGTGGTGCTGCCCTGCCAGTTGCCGGCGATCGGCAGCCAGCCGGCGCCGCCCGGCCCGAAGACGAAGGTGATGTCCTCGACCCCGCTCGTGAGCGAGTTGCGCAGGTGGAAGACGCTGCCGACCGGGTCGTAGAGGCCGACGCGACTCGCGCCCGCGCCGGTCCAGTCGCCCACGATCGGGATCCACGCCTGGGCAGTTCCCGTCACGGGGAAGGTCGGCCCGAACGTAAAGGTGACGTCGGCGACGCCGCTGGTATTGCTGTTGCGCAGGAAGAACTGACCGGTGGCCGGGTCGTAGAGCCCCGGCGTCGCAACGCCGTCGCCGTCCCAGTCGCCCAGCAGCGCCACCGCGCCGGGACCAACCGGACCGAACTGGAGGTTGATGGTGGCCGGGCCGGTGGTGGTGCTGGCCCGCAGCGCGAAGGCGCCAGTCGACACGTTCGCCAGGCCCGTGAAGTTCGTCAGCGCCCCCGAGGGGAAGCAGCCGAGCTGGCCGCGGAGTTCCCCGTTCGGGTTCTGGACGGTGTGGATGTTAAGGTAGGCGTTGCCGGTGCGGATGGCGTCGATCACCGCGCTCGTCGCGGTGACCACCGTCGAGAACGGCGAGGTGAAGGTGCCCGTCGGCCCGAGGAAGAGGTTGACCGAGACCGGCGCGTTCTGGCCCGGCGGCGCCGGACTGTGGATGTGCGACAGCGTCACCTGCGAGAGGTCGAGCCCTGTGGTGACGAGGGTGACGCTGAGCTGGTTGGTGCCGCTGATGCGGACCGAGCCGAACGCGACGCCGCTGCTGGTGACCGGCGGCACCTCCTGGCTGCCGGTGAGCACGGTGGCGAAGCTGGTCGAGGTGGGCGCGCAGGCGATCCCCTGCGGCACGCAGTTGATCTGGCCGCGGATCTCACCGCCGGGGAACTGCGACGTATGCACGTTGACGTAGGCGAGGCCCGAGCGCATCGCGCTCAGGACGTTCGTGTCGGTGATGGGGACGGTGGTGCTGAACGGCAGGGTGAACGTCCCCACGGGACCGAGGAAGAAGTTGACCGTGACGGGCGCATTCTGGCCCGGCGGCGCCGGACTGTGGATATGCGAGAGTGTGACATTGGCCGGGTTCAGGTTCGCCGCCAGGATGCGCACGCGGAGCAGTTGCCCGCCCGGGGTGTTCTCGATCTGCATGTAGGCGCCGCCGACGGCGCTGCTCGGGGTGGCAGGAACCTCCTGAGCGCCGTTGAGCAGGGCAAAGAACGTGGTCGATTCGGGGCCGCAGCCGGCGGCCTGGCCGCCGGGTCCGGCTACGGCCGGCCCGTCCGGCCAGCCGCCCAGACCGCTCAGCGTCGCCACGACCAGGAGCAGCGCCAGCCCAACGCGGCGCCACGGGTGCCGGTAGCCTCGCATCCTTCCCTCCCTGGATGTTTCCCCTTCGGTTGCCCGTCAGGTAGCCGGTGCCAGGCCGCGCGCTATGCTGATCCGACCGCATCCCCCCTTCCCTGCATCCGGTCACGCCCGCGAAACGACGACGGGCAGGGTAGCCCACCGACGCTTCGCAGGTACATACGCGGGGGTGTAACACGTTCCGTTGCGAACTCTCGCCGGCAGCCCTCGGGAGCGATTCACCCGGAGGGAACAGCCAGGCCGCGGCACCCGGCGAGCCGGCGTCGCACGCGAGATGAAGACGCCTGCTAGCATGATGGACCAACAGCCAGTGCCTGGTGGAGCGTAGGAGCGTCGTGCAGCCCGAGGACTACGGTATTGGCCGCCTGTTCTGGACCCTCCAGGATGCCGTGATCGTCGCCGACGCCGCTACCGGCCGCATCACCCTCTGGAACCCCGCCGCCGAGAGCATGTTCGGCCATTCGGCCGGCGAGGTCGTCGGCCGCCCGCTCGAGATCATCATCCCCGAGCGGCTGCGCGCCGCGCACCGCGCCGGCCTGGCCCGGTTCCACCGCGAGGGCCGCGGCCCCCTCGTCGATTCCAGCACCCCGTTCGAGGTACCCGCCGTCCGGCGCGACGGCACCGAGATCGCGGTCGAGCTCACCCTCAACCGCGTGACGCTCGACGGGGACGACCGCCACGTCCTCGCGGTCCTGCGCGATGTCACCGAGCGGCGGCGCGCCACCGACGAGCTGGCGCGCCTCGGGCGCCGCTACGAGCTCCTGCTCGCGGCGGTGGACGAGGGGATCTTCGGCCTCGACCCCGACGGCATCACCACCTTCGTGAACCCCTCGGCCGAGCGCCTCACCGGCTACGCCGCCGCCGACATGGTCGGCCACCGGCAGCACGCGCACGTCCACCACGCCTACCCCGACGGGCGGCCCTACCCGGTCGAGGCCTGCCCCATCCACGCCACGCTCGCCACGGGGCAGACACACCGGGTGCGCGGGGAGGTGTTCTGGCGCAAGGACGGTACGGCTATCCCCGTCGAGTACACCAGCACGCCGGTGATCGAGGGGGGTCGGGTGGTCGGCGCGGTGGTCACCTTCCGCGACGTGAGCGAGCGGCTGCGGGCGGAGGCCGAACAGTTGCGGCGCATCGAGGAGGCGGCGGCGCGTGTGGCGGCGGAAGCCAGCGCGAGGCGCCTCGCTCGACTATGAGGTCACCCTCGACCGCGTCGCACACCTCGCGGTCCCGGCGCTGGCCGACTGGTGCGCGGTGGACATCGCCGAGGCCGGCGAACCCCGGCGCATCTCGGTCGTGCACGCCGACCCTGCCAGGGTGAGCCTCGCCCGCGAGGTCTATTCACGCTACCCGCCCGATCCGGCCGCGCCCCACGGCGCGGTCAGAGTGCTGCGCACCGGGCAGGCCGAGCTGATCCCCGAGGTCGACGACGCGCTGCTGGTCGCCACCGCCCGCGACGGTGAGCACCTCGACCGCCTGCGCGCGCTCGGGCTGCGCTCCGTCATGGTCGTGCCGCTGCGGGCCCGCGACCGCGTCCTGGGCGCGCTCACCCTCGCCACCGCCGAGTCGGGCCGCGTCTACGGGCCGGACGACCTGGCGCAGGCCGAAGAGCTGGCCGCGCGCTGCGCGCTCGCGCTCGACAACGCCCGCCTCTACCGGGATCTCCAGGCGACCCAGCGGCTGCGCGAGGAGTTCGTGGCCGCGGTCGCCCACGACCTGAACAACCCGCTCACCGTCCTCAAGGGGCACCTCCAGCTCCTGCAGCGCAGCCTCGGGCGTGACCCCGCACCCGCGCCCGAGCACCTGCGGGCGCGGCTCGAGGTGATGGAGGCCACGGTCGGGCGGCTCGGTTCGCTCCTGCACCAGCTCCTGGACGTCGCCCGGGTCCAGCTCGGCCAGCCCCTCGAGCTCGAGCGGCGCCCGACCGACCTGGCCGAGCTCGTGCGGGCGCGCGTCGCCGCGCAGAAAGCCGCCAGCGAGCGCCATACCTTCGCCGTCCACACCCCCGACGACCCGCTGATCGCGGACGTGGACCCGGAGCGGATCGGCCGTGTGGTGGAGAACCTGCTCTCCAACGCGGTCAAGTACAGCCCCGACGGCGGCCGCGTCGAGGTCGC
Organism: Chloroflexota bacterium; assembly: GCA_042408635.1. GTDB lineage: Bacteria > Chloroflexota > UBA6077 > FW602-bin22 > JBHOQZ01 > JBHOQZ01. The sequence continues at coordinate 4,723 of JBHOQZ010000205.1, read as the reverse complement.
ACTCGGGCGCGAGGAGCGGGAAGGCCGCACCTGGGCGGTGCTGGCGATCCGGGATGAGGGGATCGGCATCCCCGAGGCGGAGCTACCGCGCATCTTCATCCGCTTCCACCGGGGCACCAACATCGCGGACCGCATCCACGGCCACGGCATCGGTCTCTCGGCCGCCTACGACCTCGTGCGCGAGCACGGCGGCACCATCCGGGTCAGCAGCCGCGAGGGCCAGGACAGCACCTTCACCGTCTGGCTGCCCCTGCAGCCCCCGTCCGCGTGACACGCCGCGGCGCACCCCTGCGTCACCCCGCCCGTGGATGTGAGCTCAAGGGGCGCCGGGGGCAGCCGCCTGGACGCGCGCAAGCGCCTCGGCCAGCACGGCCGCTTCGGTATCGCTCAGGTGGCGGCCGAAGTAGGCCGCGATCCCGCGCGCGTAGATGGGCCAGGCCCGCCGGAGCGCCGCCGCCCCCGCCTCGGTCAGCACGGCGTAGGTGGCGCGCCGGTCCCGGCCGCACCGCTCGCGCCTGAGCAACGCCTCGGCTTCGAGGCGGTCGACACGGCGGGTGAGGGTGCTGCGATTCAGCACGATCCGCCGCGCCAGGTCGCTCATGCGCAGCCGCCCCTCCGGCGCCTCGTGTAGCGCGACCAGTACGTCGTAGGTGCCCAGCGGCACCGCGCCCGCGGTAGCCAGGTCACGCTCGATCGCCTCGATCACGGCGGCGTGGGCATAGAGGAAGGCCCGCCAGGCCGCCAGGCGCAGCTCGTCCAGCTCCGTCATCGCTCCGACAGTCTACCGCGCCGGTGCTTGCATGTGCAACCATCCCGTGCTATCATCGGGTTAGTTGCATTCGCAATGATGTCAAATGCAACGAGACAGATCGAGAAGGAGTAAGCAGTCATGCAGGGCACCATCACACGCGGCGAGTTGCTGGCGCGGCTGGAGCGGGGCGAGCGGCCGATCCTGGTCGAGGCGCTGCCCCCGATGTATTTCGAGCAGGCGCACCTGCCCGGGGCGATCAACCTCCCCCATGACCGGGTCGAGGAGCTCGCGCCGGCGCTCCTGCCGGACCGGTCGGCGCTGATCATCACCTACTGCTCGAACCGCGCCTGCCCCAACTCGGGGATCGCGGCGCGCCACCTCGGCCGCCTGGGCTACACCAACGTGTTCGCCTACGAGGCGGGCAAGCAGGACTGGATCGAGGCCGGCCTGCCGGTCGAGACGGGTGCTGCGGCCGCGGCGCGCTGAGGCAGGGCTTCGCACCGGCAGGCGGCGCGGCCCAAGGGCGCTGGCACCGGCGCGGCGGGCCCGAGCGCAGACCCAAGCCGATGTGTCGGCGAGCGCCGCGCTCAGCCGGGCGCGCCTCACAGAATGCCGGGCGGGCGAGACTTGCCCGCCCGGCATTCGCCCGGCGGGGTCACCGGTGGCCGCGCCGGGCTGCCGGTCGCGGCGGTCAGCGTCGGGCGTCGCGCCACTCGACGAGGCACCGCACCGGGGCCATATCGAACGGGGCGCCCAGCCCGAGGATGAGGTGGGTGATCCCCACCCGCGGGTACTCGTCCAGGCGGTCGAACATGTCGCGCCCGGGGCCGGCGCAGCGCTCGATCGCGGCCGGGTCGCGCCCGACCTGCCGGCACCACTCGTCGATGATCCGGTTCTTGCGCTCGAGCGTGGCAATGTCCCCGAAGCCGTGCCACATATCGGCGTAGCGCGCCACCAGGCGCAGCGTCACCTTTTCGCCGCCGCCACCGATGAGGATCGGCAGCGGCCGACGCACGGTCGGTGGATTGAGCCGGCCGAGCCGGTCGCGGATGATCGGCAGGCTGCGGCTGAGCGCCCGCAATCGGTCAGGCGCGGTGCCGAACTCGTAGCCGTACTGGGCGTAGTCCTTCTGGAACCAGCCGGCGCCGATGCCGAGGATGAGGCGACCGCCGCTGATGTGGTCGACCGTGCGCGCCATGTCGGCCAGGAGGTTGGGGTTGCGGTAGGAGTTGCAGGTGACGAGGCAGCCGATCTCGGCGCGGCTGGTGCTCGCCGCCATGGCGGCCAGCAGCGTCCAGCCCTCGAAGTGCGCGCCCTCCGGGTCGCCCGAGAGCGGAAAGAAGTGATCCCAGTCGAAGATAGTGTCGACGCCGAGCTCCTCGGCGCGGCGGACGGCGTCCATGAACGCGGCGTAGGTCGTGTGCTGCGGCTGGAGCTGGACCCCGACGCGGAGCGGTCGCATAGCGCTCTCCCTTCCCGGATTGCCCCCTGCCCACTATCATACGGTGCCGCTGCCGCCCGCCGGACGGCGGGGCCGAGCAGCGGCAACCGCCGGGCCGTGCGCCGCGGCCGGACAGGGGCACAACCGGGAGGTGTCGATGCAGATCATGACGTTGCCGCTCACCGAAGCGGACGAGGAGCTGATCGAGGCGGCACGGCGGCAGATCACCCGCGCCTACCGCCGGGGGTGGCATCACGTGGGGGCGGCGCTGCGCACGCGCTCCGGCCGCATCGTCACCGCCGTCCATCTGGAGGCGAACGTGGGGCGGATCGCGGTCTGCGCGGAGGCGATCGCCATCGGCCGCGCCATCGCCGAGGGGGAGCGCGAGTTCACGACGATCGTGGCGGTGCGCCACCCCAAACCGGAGGAGCCGGACCGCAGCGTCAGGGTCGTGGCGCCCTGTGGCATGTGCCGCGAGCTGATCGCCGACTACGGCGCCGAGATCACCGTCATCTATCCGACCCCGGCCGGCCTCGCCAAGAGCCCGATCACCGAGCTGCTACCCTACAAGTACACGCGCCACTCTCCGCCGGGCAGCGGATAGTCCCTCAGGAAACGAACCGCAGGTACCATGCTGCGAAGGCTGTTCACGAGACGCTCGTCGGCCGTCCACAACTCGCAGCCCGCGAGCTGGGCCAGAACGACATAGTGTGCATCGTACGACTTCGAGAGTTGCTGGCATCGACGACGAGGTCGCTCACAATTCGCGCCAGCGCTCCTCACGGGCCTGCCGGATGAGACGCGCCGACGGGGGCAAGCGCTTGCCCTTGCGCCGCTTGAGGATGGCAGCGCGCAGCGCGCGGGCCTCTTCGATTGCCGCCAGGGCGTCCTGGGCTTCCTGGTCGCTCAATCGAGGCAGGGGTACGTCGTTGTGGACAGGCAACGTCTCTTGAATCGTACGGAGCTCCTCCCGCCTCCATTGTAGCACGCAAGCAAGCGCCGATTCCAGCGCTGCCATCAGCCGGACCAGCGAGGTGGGCGCTTCTCCCGGAAGGCGTCCATGGCTTCGCGGGGCTCGTCGGTGGCGTAGGCGTCGGCGAACGCCTCGATGCCCAGCTCGAAGGCGCGCGTCAGCGGCACCTCGAGCCAGGCGTAGACGAGCCGTTTCTGCGCCGCCAGCGCGCGCGGTCCGCACCGCAGCAGGGCGCCTGCCATCGCCTCGACGGCCGCGTCGAGCTCGGCGGCCGGCACCACCCGGTTGACCAGGCCCCAGGCCAGCGCGGTGGGCGCGTCGATCCGCTCGCCCAGCATCAGCAGTTCCATTGCGCGCGTGCCGCCGACCAGGTGGGGGATGAGCGCGGCCTCGATCACCGAGGGGATGCCGACGCGCACCTCGGGCATGCCGAACTGGGCGTGCTCGGCCGCGATGCGCAGATCGCAGGCACAGGCCAGCTCGCAACCACCGCCGATCGCGTAGCCGTTGATCCGGGCGATCACCGGGATCGGCAGGCGCCGCAGGTCCGCCATCGCCCCGTGCAGCAGCGAGATGAAGGCGCGGGCGCTCGCCCGGTCGAACGCCCGCATCTCGCGCACGTCCACCCCGGCCACGAAGGCGCGCTCGCCCGCCCCGGTGACCACCAGCACGCGCAGATCGTCACGCGCCGCCACGGCGGCAACGGCGCCGCGCAGCGCGTGCAGCACCGGCGTCGCCAGCAGGTTGAGCGGCGGCACGTCGATCGTGAGCCGCGCCACCGCGCCATCGACCGTGAGGTCGACCGTGTCGCCGAACCGTTCACCAGGCATCATTGCGCTATGATAGCGGCTGGCACGGTCCCGAGGCGGGGAACATGAGGAGTTGTCGGCTTCGACGGCGAAGCGCGAGGGACACGCCGATGCCGGGGAATACGTTCGGCCAGCTCTTTCGCCTGACCACCTGGGGCGAGTCGCACGGCGCGGCCGTCGGCTGCGTCGTCGACGGCTGCCCTGCCGGACTGCCGATCACGGTCGAGCAGATCCAGCATGAGTTAAACCGCCGCCGCGTCGGCCAGAGCGCGGTCAGCTCGGCGCGCCAGGAGGCGGACGAGGTCCACATCCTCTCCGGCGTCTTCGAGGGGAGTACGACCGGCACGCCGATCGCGATGCTTGTCTACAACACGAATGCGCGCCCGCAGGACTACGAGGCGATCAAGGACAAGTACCGCCCCGGCCACGCCGACTACTCCTGGGATGTGAAATATGGCTTCCGCGACTGGCGCGGCGGCGGGCGCAGCAGCGCGCGCGAGACGATCGGCCGGGTGGCCGGCGGGGCGATCGCCAAGGCGCTGCTCGCCACGGTGGGCGTGCGCATCTTCGCCTACACGCTCAGCCTGGGTGACCTGCGCGCGCGCGTCATCGACGAGGACGCGATCGAGCGCAACATCATGCGCTGCCCCGACCCCGAGGTCGCCGAGGAGATGGTGCGCCGGGTGGAGGCGGCGCGGCGCGAGCTCGACAGCCTGGGCGGCGTGGTCGAGGTACGGGCGCGCGGGGTG
>JBHOQZ010000202.1:0-9913 GCA_042408635.1 Chloroflexota bacterium | reverse complement strand
TGCTGGCTACTCCCAACCGGCGCGGCGGACGGCACCCCTACGGCTGGGCCATGCGATTCGGAGGGTAGCGGCATGCGCATGGGACGGGCGAACGACGAGCCGCTGACGCCGGTGGCGTTCCTCGACCGGAGCGCGCAGGTGTTTGCCGACCGCACGGCGGTCGTCGACGGGGAGGTTCGCCTCACCTACGCCGAGTTCGCGGCACACGTCGACGCGGTTGCGTCCGGCCTGGCGGCGCTCGGGGTGGGGCCGGGCGATCGCGTGGCCTACCTCGCCTTCAACGGTCTGCCGCTGCTGGCCGCCCACTACGCCGTGCCCGCGCTCGGCGGGGCGCTGGTGGCGATCAACATCCGGCTGGCCCGCGCCGAGATCCCCTACATCCTGCGCCACTCCGGCGCCCGCGCCCTCGTCTTCGACCCGGCGCTCCTCACCGAGCCGGCGGTGCTGCGCGCCGAGTGCCCTGAATTGAGCAGCCTGGTCGCGCTCGGGGACGGCGTCGAGGGGGCCGATCTCACCTATGACGCGCTCCTGGCCCGCGGCCGGGCGGACGGGCGGCCGGGTGCGGCGCCGCGTCGGATCGACGACGAGCGGGCGCTGCTCGCCATCAACTACACCAGCGGGACGACCGGCGCGCCCAAAGGGGTGATGTACTCCCACCGCGGCGCCTACCTCAACGCGCTCGGCAACGCCGTCGAGGTCGGGCTGAGCCCGGAGACGCGCTACCTCTGGACGCTGCCGATGTTCCACTGCAACGGCTGGTGCTACACCTGGTCGGTCACGGCGGTCGGCGGCGTGCACATCTGTCTGCCGAAGGTGGTGGCGGCCGAGGTCTTCCGGCTGATCGCGGCGGAGCGCGTCACCCACCTCTGCGCCGCCCCGACGGTGCTGATCGACCTGGCACAGTACGCCGCCGAGAACGCCGTGCGCCTCGCCACACCGCTCAGCGTGATGACTGGCGGGGCGGCACCGGCGCCGCAGGTGATCCGCAACATGGAGGCGATCGGTGCGCGGGTCACCCACCTCTACGGCCTGACCGAGACCTACGGTCCCGCGGTCTTCTGCCAGTGGCGGTCGGAGTGGGACGCGCTGCCGTTCGAGGAGCAGGCCGCCCGCAAGGCGCGCCAGGGCGTGCCCGACCTGATCGTGCGCGGGCGCGTCGTGCGCCCGGACATGACCGACGTCGTCCCCGACGGCCAGGAGCTGGGCGAGCTGGTGCTGCGCGGCAACGGTGTGATGCTGGGCTACTACCGCGACGAGGCCGCGACCGAAACGGCGTTCGCCGGCGGCTGGTTCCACACCGGCGATCTGGCGGTGATGCACCCGGACGGCTACGTCGAGGTGAAGGACCGCGCCAAGGATGTCATCATCTCGGGCGGGGAGAACATCTCGACGCTCGAGGTGGAGAGCGTGATTTACCGGCACCCGGCCGTGCTCGAGGTGGCGGTCGTCGCCAGCCCGCACCCACGTTGGGGCGAGGTGCCCAAGGCGTTCGTCGTGCTCAAGCCGGGCGCCCAGCTCACCGCCGAGGCGCTGCATGCCCACTGCCGCCAGTACCTGGCCGGCTTCAAATCACCGCGCCTGGTCGAGTTCGTCGACGCCCTCCCCAAGACCTCGACCGGCAAGATCCAGAAACACCTGCTACGCGCCCGCGCAGCGGCCGGGGACAGGGCCCCCTAACCCCCAATCCTGGGGGATCGGCAGGGATGGTGGGCGCGTACTCACAGGCCGGTGTCGCTCAACCGTCCCATCTGGGACGAGGACGTGGCAGGAGCGAACCGTATGCCATCCCTGCCGCACTCCTCCTCGCCCCCAGGATTGGGTGCGAGTCCGGCTCCACCGCACCGCCGCCGCCTGCACCGCCGCCGCACTCCTCCTCGCCCCCAGGATTGGGTGCGAGGCCGGGAGTGGGGGCCGCTTCCCGGCGAGGCCGGGAGTGGGGGCCGCCCGCTGCTCAGGCGATGCCGAACTCGCGCTCGACCGTCGTCACCGACTCGTCGACGATGTTGAGGATGCGGTCGATCTCCTCGCGCGTGACCACCAGCGGCGGCGCGAAGTGCATCGTGTCCCAGACGCGGGCGAGCAGGCCGTGGCCGGCGACGACCTGGTTGAGGCGCTTGATGTAGTCGCTCTCCTGGCCCCACTTCTCCTTGGACGCCTTGTCCTTCACGAACTCGAGCGCGCACAGCAACCCGATGCCGCGGGCATCGCCGATCGTCGGGTGCGCGTCCTTGAGCTGCGTCAGGCCGGCCAGCAGGTAGTCGCCCAGCTCGGCCGCGCGCTCGGGCAGCCGTTCGCGCTTCATCAGCTCGAGGTTGGCGATCGCGGCCGCGCAGGCCACCGCCTGGCCGCCGAAGGTGATGAGGTGCGAGAACTTGTTCTCACCCTGCTTGAACACCTCGTAGACGGACGGGCGCACCACCGCCGCGCCGATCGGGCAGTAGCCGCTCGAGAGGCCCTTCGCCATGGTCATGATGTCCGGGGTGACGCCGAAGTGCTCGGTCGCGAACCACTTGCCGGTGCGCCCGAAGCCGTTGATCACCTCGTCCATGATGAGGAGCACGCCGTACTTGTCGCAGATCTCGCGCAGCATCTGCCAGTATTTCGGCGAGGGCACGTGCACGCCGTTGCTCGAGGAGATCGGCTCGCCGATCACCGCCGCGACCGTCTCCGGCCCCTGGAACTGGATCTCCTGCTCGACCCACTTGGCGCACATGATGTCGCCTTCCTCGCCCTCGAGGCCGAAGTCGTTGCGGTAGCGGTTGGGCGAGGGCACGTGCACGACGCCGTACATGAGCGCGCCGAAGTATTTCTCCCCGGTCTGGCGGTAGGCGGTCGTCAGGCTCATTGCACCGAAGGTGGCGCCGTGGTAGGAGCCGCGGCGGGCGATGATCTTGTGCCGGCTCGGGAACCCCCGCAGGAACTGCACCTGCTTGGCGATCTTCAGCGCCGTCTCGACCGCCTCGGAGCCGCCCGAGACGAAGAAGCAGCGCTCCAGGTCCCCCGGTGTGATCTCGGCCAGGATCTCGGCGAGCTTGACGGCCGGCACGGTTGTGTAGGAGGCGGCGGAGACATAGGCGAGCTTGGCCGCTTGCTGAGCCATCGCCTGGCCGATCTCGGCCCGGCCGTGGCCCGCGTTGACGACCCATAGCCCGGAGATGCCGTCGATGTACTGCTTGCCGTGGACGTCGTAGAGGAAGATCCCCTCGCCGCGCTCGAAGACGCGCAGCCCCTGGCGCTCGGCCAGCTCGACGTAGTTGCCGCCGTGGATCCAGACGTGCTCGAGCGCTTCCCGCTCGATCTCGCCGTAGGCGGCCGCGTGCGCCTTGGCGACCTCGGGATCGACCGACGACGATTTGACGACCATTCCGCCCTCTCCTTTGTGCCCGATCGGGCCGGTGTTCACCGGGAGGCCCCGCTAGGGGCACGGTAGCACGATCCATCGGCAGGGTCAACCGCGCTCGCCGTTTCACCTTACCCCCTCCCGCCCCGTGGCGGTGCGCCGGCAGCCCGCCCACCCCCGTATACTCTGGTGCTGGACCACTCTGGCCGGGAGGGAGCGCGATGTCGACGATGGATCCGGCGCGGCGCGCCGCTCTGAGCGGGGTCGTGCTCGGGGCGATGCGCGCCGCCTTCGGCGACCACCTGCGCGGCGCCATCCTCAAGGGCTCGGCGCTCAAGGGCGACTTCATCCCCTACTACTCCGACTTCGACGTCCACGCCTTCGTCGACACCGCCGCGATGCAGACCGCCACCGTGCCCGCGGTCGAGCGCGCGCTGGCCTTTCAGGCGGCGATCGGGGCGGTCGAGCCGCGCGACTACGGCGTCAACGCCCTCCAGATCTTCTTCATCGCCTGGGACCGCTTCCCGGCAGACTGGGTCAAGCCGCTCCCCGGCACCTACACCCTCATCGCCGGTGAGCTGCCGGCCGGCTTCACCGACATCGATCCGGCGGACTACCTGGTCTCGGCCGAGAGCTTCTTCGCGAGCCTGTTGTCCGGTTGGTACGGGTCGCTCGTGTCGAGCCTGCTCGACAAGCCCAACGCGGCGCTGCCGCGCCTGGCGCGCCTCGCCGGCACCTACCTCTAGCCGGCACCCTACGCCGCCGCCACCCTCACCACCGGCGATCCCGTCCGCGTCTGGCGGCTGCCGCTCGCCGAGGTGCTCCCCTTGATCGCGCCGCCGCTCAGCCCGTCGGGGAGTCTGGCGGGGTTCTACCAGGGTGCCCGGGAGTGGCTCGAGGTCGAGCGCGAGCCGGTGCGGGCCCGGCCGCTCCTGCGCCTCGCCCTGACGGCCATGGCGGAGGCGCTCGACTGGTACCGCGCTCGCCCGGCCGGTCGAGGGGCGGCGGGGCAACTTGACGGGTCGACGGGGCCGGTTCTACCATAACGCGCGACTTTGCCCCATCGCGCGACTTTGTAAGCAGGGGTACCGCGCGACCAGCCCGCCGGGCACCCGGCGCGGCCGGTCGGGGGTGCACCGGGAAGAGCAACTGGACGATGTCGACCGATGCTGTCTCCGTCTCGCGCCCCGAGACCGGGGCGATCCGCGCGACCGCGCGGGCAGTGCCGCTGGCCGTCCTGCCGATCCTGATCGGCCTCTTCTTCCTCTCGGGCATCAGCGGCCTCATGTACGAGGTCGTCTGGTTGCGCGTGCTCGGCCACGTCTTCGGCGTCACCGTCTGGGCGGCCAGCACCGTGCTCGCCAGCTTCATGGCGGGTCTGGCGCTGGGCGGCTACCTCGCCGGCCGGGTCTCGGCGCGCGTGCGCAATCCGCTCCTCTGGTACGGCGGCGCCGAGCTGCTGATCGGCGTCTCGGCCGTGCTCACCCCGACGGTGTTCGGCTGGCTCGAGCGGTTCTACGTGGCGATCTACCCGGCGCTGCCGGGCGAGCTGGTCGCGCTGACGGTCGTGCGGTTCCTCCTCTCGTTCGCGGTGCTGCTCGTGCCGACCACGCTCATGGGTGCGACGCTGCCGCTGGTGGTCAAGTCCTCGCTCATGCGGGAGGGCGACATGGGCCGCAGCGTCAGCCTCCTCTACGGCACGAACACGCTCGGCGCGCTGGTCGGCGTCTGGGCGGCCGGCTTCTACCTCATCGGCTCGATCGGCGTGATGAACACCTTCTACGTCGCGCTGGCGATCAACCTCACCGTTGGCGTGGTCGCGGTGATCGCCTCGCGCTGGACCGCCAACGTGGCGCCGCAGCCCGAGCCGGCGGAAGCGCACGCGGCCGCCGCCAACGACACAGTTCGGGCACGCCTGGGCGCGGCGCTCGGCTCGAACCGGGTCAGGCGCGCGGTGCTCCTCGTCTTCTTCCTCTCCGGGTTCACCTCGCTCGCCTACGAGGTGATCTGGTTCCGGGTGCTCACCCACTACCAGCAGGTGACCACCTACGCCTTCACGGTCATGCTCATGGTGTTCCTGGCCGGCATCGCGTTCGGCAGCTACCTCGTCGCGCCGTTCGTCAAGCGGCGGATCGACTGGCTGCCCGTGCTGGCCGGTATCGAGGTGCTGATCGGGCTGACCGCGCTCGCCTCGGTCCACATCATGGCGCACGCCTTCGACTGGCTCGAGCCGGCGATCGCGCGCTGGTTCGAGCCCTACCTCGCGCGCCTCCTGCCCGACCTCGCCTACACCGACCTCGCCTTCCTGGCCGAGGTGGCATTCCTCTCGATGGGGCCGACCACGCTCCTGCTCGGCATCGCCTTCCCCATCGGCGTCCAGCTCTACGCCAGCGGCGGCGCCGATCCCGAGGACGTGGGCGCCCCGCTCGGCCGCTTCTACGCGGTCAACACGATCGGCGCCATCCTCGGCTCGCTCGCCGGCGGCTTCCTGCTCTTGCCGCTCTTCGGCAGCCAGCACAGCGTGGGCATCCTCTCGGTGGTGAACGTGCTGGCCGGGCTGGCGCTGCTCTGGGTGCGGCCGCGCGTGCGGATCGCGCCGGCGGCCGCGCTGAGCGCGGTGTCGCTGGCCCTGGTGGCGGCGCTCGTGCTGCCGGCGCCGGACCTCTTGGGCGCGATCCTCTCGGGCCGCTACCGGGACCACACCCTCCTCTTCCACGAGGAGGGCATCCAGACGAGCGTGAGCGTGCAGAGCGCGCCCGGCATCGACCACATCCTGTTCCTCGACGGTTCGCACCAGGCGAACGACCTGCCAGGTGGCGTCAAGCTCCATCGGATGATCGGCCACATGCCGATGCTGCTGCACCCCGACCCGAAGCGCGCGCTGGTGATCGGCCTGGGCGGCGGCGCGACCGCGGGCGCCGTGAGCCAGTACGAGGGCGTGCAGGTCGACATCGTGGAGCTCGCACCGGCGGTGGTCAACGGCTCGAAGTTCTTCCGGCACGTCAACTACGACGTGCTCAACCAGCCGAACGTCCACCTGCGCCTGGACGACGGCCGCAACTACATGATGCTGACGCGCCAGAAGTACGACGTCATCACCGCCGACATCGTCCACCCCTGGCACGCGGGCGCGGGCAACCTCTACTCCACCGAGTACTACACGCTCGCCCGCGAGGCGCTCACCGACGACGGCCTGATGTGCCAGTGGATCGACACGGTCGGCGAGACCGAATTCAAGCTACTCATGCGCTCGTTCGTCGAGGTGTTCCCCTACGTGTCGTTCTGGTACGAGGGGAACCTGATGATCGGCAGCAAGACGCCGCACTACTTCGACCCCGACGTCGTGGCGCGCAAGCTCGCCAATCCCAAGACGCGCGCCGCGCTCGCCCAGGTCGGCGCGAACACGCCGCAGGACGTGCTCAACTGGTACAACGCCAGCCGACCGCAGATGAAGCGCTACCTGGGGGACGGCCCCGTCATCACCGACAACAGCCCCTACGTCGAATACTTCTACACGCTGCCCAAGGACGAGCCGCTGCGCACGCTCGACGAGCTGCGCTCCCCGAACCCGATGGAGATCGTCAAACCCAAGTAGCGCCGCGCCCGCCCGCGTGACCACGGAGGACAGACCATGGACGGCAAGCTCTGCCCGCTCGCCGAGGCCGCCGCGCTCGTGCGCGACGGCGACCTGATCGCAACCGGCGGGAGCCTCATGCAGCGGATCCCGGCGGCGTTCGTGCGCGAGTTGGCGCGGCAGAGGCGGCGCAAGCTCGCGCTGGCGAAGCCCTCGCCCGGCTACGACGCTGACCTGCTGGCCGCGGCCGGCGCGCTCGACCGGATCATGAGCGGCATCGTCACGCTCGAGCAGCCGTTCGGCATGGCGCCCAACTTCCGGCGCGCGGTCGAGCGCGGCGCCCTCCAGGTGGCCGAGCACGCCTGAATTACCGTGATCGCGGGGATGCGGGCCGCATCCTTCGGGATCCCGTTCCAGCCGGTTGGGGGGCTGACCGGCAGCGACCTGCCGCGCCTGAGCGGCTTCAAAGAGGTGGAAGATCCCTACACCGGCCAGCGCGTCTACGCCATCCCGGCGCTGGCGCCCGACTGGGCGATCATCCATGTGCCCGAGGCCGACGCGCGCGGCAACGCCCGCATCTGGGGCACGCCGTTCTGGGACCGGATCATCAGCCGGGCGGCGCGGCGCGTCATCGTCACCGCCGAGCGGATCGTGCCGACCGAGGCGCTGGCCGAGCGGCCCGAGCTGACGGTGATCCCCGAGCTGTTCGTCGAGGCGGTCGTCCACGCGCCCGGCGGCGCCCACCCGACGAGCTGCTACCCGCTCTACGAGATCGATGTCGAGGCGACATGGCGCTACCTCGAGCTCGCCCGCACGCCCGAGGGGCTGGCGACCTACCTCGCCGAGACCGACACCCCGCTGGGGCAGATCGAGCCGGCCGCCGCGACACCGGCGGCCGATGGGGTGGCCGAGCGCGCCGCGCCCGTCGCCGGCGGAGCGTCCGACGCGTGAGCGCCGAGGCGACCGAGCAACCCGGTCTGCCCCGCGAGGTGCCCGATTCGGCGGGGTCGACGCGGTCCGCCGCCGGGGACCTGGCGCAGCCGGTCGCGTCCAAGGCGGCCGACATGATGGCAGTGGCGATCGCGCGGCTGGTGCGCGACGGGGAAAGGGCGTTCTTCGGCGTGAACTCGCCCCTGCCGATGGTCGGGGTGCTGCTGGCGAAGCGCCTCCACGCGCCGCGCGCCACGGTGATCAACATCGCTGGGGGCATCAACCCGGCGCCACCACGCCTGGCACCGCAGACGACCGACGCCCGGCTGGCCGAGGGCTCCGCCAGCATCTTCGATAATGCCGACCTCTACGACCTCGTCGGGCGGGGTGGGATCGACCTCGCCTTTCTCGGCCTCGCCCAGGTCGACGCGGCCGGCCGCGTGAACACCAGCTTCGTCGGGCCGCCCGAGCGGCCGAAGGTGCGCTTTCCTGGGGGCGGCGGCGCCGCCTACATCCTGCCACTGGCACGGCGTGTCATCCTCTGGCGCGCGGCCCACACGCCCCGCATCTTCGTCGAGCGCGTCGACTTTGTCACCGCGGCCGGCAACCTCGACCGCGTCGTGACACCGCTCTGCGTCTTCCACGTCCGTGCCGGCCGGCTCGCGGTCGAGAGCGTGCATCCATATACGACACTCGACGAGGTGAAGGCGCGGACCGGCTTCGCCATCGACCAGGCCGAAGCGCCGGTCACGCCCCCACCAACACCAGCCGAGCTGGCCGCGCTCGCCGCCGTCGACCCCGACGGCGTGCGCCGGAGCGAGTTCGGCGGCTGATCCGCTACCCCTTGATGCCCGCTACCGCGCCTGGTCGCACGGGGAGCACGGTCTGCAGCAGCTCCGGGTCGACCTCGCCCCGGCAGATGCGGGTCGTCGGCCCGATCAGGCGGACATTGCCGATCCGGTCGCCCTCGACCCCGAAGTCGATCGTCAGCCAGGCGCCGTGGCGGGTGCGCACCCGCACCGGCGGGCTGACGAGGCCGCGCCGGTGGCCGAGAATCGCGGCCGCCGCCGAGCCGGTGCCGCAGGCGAGCGTCTCCGCCTCGACGCCGCGCTCGAACGTGCGCAGCGCGAGGCCACCCTCGACCACCTGGGCGAAGTTGGCGTTGACCCCGCGCGGCTGGAAGGCGGTGTGCCAGCGCAGGCCGGGACCGAGGCGCGCCACGTCGACGGCGTCCACGTCCTCTACCCAGACGACCGCGTGCGGAACGCCGGTGTCGATGGTGTCGACTTCGATCTCGGCGCCGTTCAGCTCGATCCGGCGCCTGAGGACGGCGTGGCTCGGCTCGGTGAGGTCGACCTGCACCGCGTCCGGCCCGACCCGGGCGCGGATGATCCCGGCCGCGGTGGCGAAGGCGTGCTCGCGCGGCGCCAAGCCGCGTTCGTGGGCGTAGCGGGCGAGGCAGCGCGCCCCGTTGCCGCACATCTCGGCCGGCAGGCCGCCCGCGTTGATGATGGTGACGCTGTAGGCGATGCCGTCGGCCGGAGCGGCCGCGCCGCCTCGCGGCATCGGGGCGCGGTCGGGTGGCGCGACCACGATCAGCCCGTCGGCTCCGATGCCGTTGCGACGGTCGCAGAGGGTGCGGCCGAGCGTGCTGAGGTCGACGCCGGACGGAATCTCCGCCGCGTCGACGATGATGAAGTCGTTGCCGCAGCCCGCCAGCTTCGTGAAGTGCAACCCGCCCACCTCCTCATCAGTGGCAGCGCGACGCCGCGAACCGCCGCTGGCGCTTACTCCAGCGCTGAGCGCCGGACCGGGTCCAACACCCGGGCGGACGCGTCAGGGGAACCGGCGAGGGCGCCGCCCCGGGGTTCGCGAGGCTCAGGCGCGGTCGGCCGAGCCCGGTGTGCCGGCGGCGGCGGCGGCCTCGCCCTCGCGGCGCTCCCAGCCGGGCGCGAACAGCGGCAGGAAGTTCTGGACGCGGTAGGGGTGCTTGTCGAGCTCCGACCAGCTCAGGTCGGTGCCCAGGCCCGGCCGCTCGGGCAGCAGGATGCGTCCGTCGCGCACCTCGA
>JBHOQZ010000199.1:0-4567 GCA_042408635.1 Chloroflexota bacterium | reverse complement strand
GTGCTCAGCCGGGTGATCCACGGCGCGCGCATCTCGCTCTACGTCGGCGTCGTCTCGGTCGCCATCGCGCTCTGCACCGGGTCGCCGAGCGTGCGAGCCGCCGTGACGAAGTCGCGCTGGGCGAGCGAGAGCGTCGGCGCGCGCGCGATCCGGCTGAACTGGGGCGCGTAGACGATGCCGATGGCGATCAGGGCGCTGTTGAGGCTGGGACCGAGCACGCTCATCATCGCGATCGCCAGCACGATCGCCGGCAGGCCGAACAGCACGTCCATCAGCCGCATGATGATCGTGTCGACGCGCCCGCCGAAAAACCCGGCGACCATGCCGAGCAGCGACCCGGTGCAGAGCGCGATGGCGACCGAGACGACGCCGACGTAGAGCGAGATGCGCGCGCCGTGGATCACCCGGCTGAGCACGTCGCGCCCGAACTCATCGGTGCCCAGCAGGTAAGCGCCACCCGGCGGCTGGAGCGGCCGCGCGAGCTGCTGCACCGGGTCGTAGGGCGCCACCACGTCCGCCAGCACCGCCAGGAGCACGACGAAGAGGATCATCACCGCCCCGAGCGTGCCGATCGGGTCGCGGGTCATGAGGCGGCCGAGCCGCCGGGCCAGACCCGGCCGCGGCCGCTCGCCCACCGCCGTGGTCAGGGGTGGTTGGGCGGCCGTGGCCGGGTTCAGCACCCCAGCGCCGTCACCTTGCGTCATCGCGCGCCTCCTCCCTCCCGTCTCCGGCGTCGCGCCCGGCGGCAGGCTGCCCACCGGGCGCCGCCAGCCCCGGGGCAGGGTAGCCTATCGCCGCCCACCGTCTAGCCGGCTCACGAGAACCGGATCCGCGGGTCGAGATAGGCATAGGTCAGGTCGACGATCAGGTTGAAGAGCGCGAACACCACCGCGAAGAACAGGACCGTGCCCTGCACCACGGGGTAATCGCGCTGGTTGATCGCGTTGAGCAGCGTCCAGCCCAGACCCGGCAGGCCGAAGATCTGCTCGATCACGACCACGCCGCCGAGCAGGTAGCCGGCCTGGAGGCCCAGAATCGTGATCACCGGCAGCATGGCGTTGCGCAGAACGTGGCGCACCAGCACCGTCCAGCGCCGCAGCCCCTTGGCGTAGGCCGTGCGGACGTAGTCCTCGCTCAGCACCTCGAGCACGGTCGAGCGCGTCATGCGCATCACGATCGCCGAGAGGCCGACCGCGAGCGAGACGGTGGGCAGCAGCATCTGCTGGAGGTTCGCGCCGAGGTTCTGGGTGGGCGGCACGTAGACGAGCGCGGGCGCCCAGCGGAACTGGAACGCCGCGATCATGATCATGATCGTCGCCAACCAGAAGTTGGGCACCGACAGCCCGACCAGCCCGAAGAACCGCGCCACGAAGTCGACGCGCCCGTTGCGCGCCACCCCGCAGATCACCCCGAGCGGGATGGCGAACAGCGCCGAGAGCGCCACCGCCATCGCCGCGAGCTGGAGCGTGGTGGGCAGGCGCGAGAGGATGAGCGGTAGCACGGGCTGGCTCGTGCGGAACGAGTTGCCCAGGTTGCCCTGGAGCAAGCCGCCGAGCCAGCGCAGGTACTGGACCGGCCAGGAGTCGGCCAGCCCGTATTGCTCGCGGAGCTGCTGCTGCTGCGAGGCCGACATCGACCCCTCGGTGCCGATGATGATCGAGATCACGTCGCCCGGCAGCAGCCGCACGATCGTGAAGATCAGGATCGACGTGCCCAACAGCACCAGCAGCGTCAGCGCCAGGCGGCGCAGCACATAGGCCATGGCCTTAGCTCAGGCGCGTGTCCTTGAAGAAGATGCGGCGCTGGGTGAAGGACTGCTTGTAGCCCTGGACGCGGTCGCTGATCGCCTCGATGTTGAAGCGGACGTACCAGTACATCTGCGGCACGTCCTCTTCCAGCTTGCGCTGGATGTCGAGGTAGAGCTGACGGCGCTCCTCGCGGTTGAGCGTGGTGCGCGCCCGGTCCAGCCACTGGTCCATCTGGGGATCGCTGTAGCCGTTGTTGATGTCCTCGCCCGTCTTGTAGTAGGGGTAGACGTAGCCGTCGGGGTCGGGGCGGAAGGTGAACGCGGTGGCGCCGATGTCGTAGTCGTAGCCGGCGGCCTTGCTGGCGCGGTTGACGTAGGTGCCCCATTCGACCTGCTGCACCTCGCAGTCCACGCCGATCTTGCGCCAGGAGTCCTGGCAGACAAGCGAGGTCGCCACGAACTCGGGGTACTGCGGCGAGCAGAGGATCGACGTCTTGAAGCCGTTCGGGAAGCCCGCCTCGGCCAGGAGCTGCTTGGCCCGGTCGGGGTCGGCCTTCAGGTACTTCAGTTCGCTCTCCGGCAGCGCCCAGTCGCCGTAGCCGGTGGCGATCGCGCCCGAGGGCAGGCCCGCGCCGTAGACCGCCTTCTGAATCACCTCCTGCGTGTCCACCGCCATGCGCAGCGCCTGGCGCACGCGCTTGTCGTCGAACGGCTTGCGCGAGAGGTTGAAGGGGTGGCAGGTGAGCCAGGCGCTCGGGCTCTTGAGCACCTTGACGCCGGGCAGCCGCTCGGCCTGCTCGGCGCCCTGCGCGTCAAGCACCGCGTACTGGACCTGGCCCGAGAGGAGCGCCGCGATGCGCGCGTTCTGGTCGAGCAGGATCTTGAGCGTGAGCTTGTCCAGGTAGGGGCGCGGCTTGTCCCAGTAGTCGGCGAACCGCTCGTAGGTTAGGTAGTCGGTGGGCACGTACTCGGTCAGCTTGAACGGGCCGGTGCCGACTGCCTGGAGCTTGGTGTTGGCGCGCTCGGCGAAGCCCTTGGGCATGATGCCCGAGTTGCGCAGCACCGCCAGATTGCCCAGGAGCGCCGGGAACGGCTGCTTGAGGTTGACCTTGAGGGTGTAGGGGTCGCGGATTTCGAAGCTGGTGATCGGCGTCAGGAGCGAGCGCCAGGGCGAGCCGGTCGCCTCGGCCGCCGCCCGCTCGAGGCTGTAGACCACGTCGGCGGCGGTCATCTGGCTGCCGTCGTGGAATTTGACGCCCTTGCGCAGGTAGAAGACGTAGCTCGTGTCGTCGGGCGTCTCCCAGCTCTCGGCCAGGCAGGGGATGATGTTGGTGTTCTCGTCGTACATGACGAGGCTCTCGTAGACGTGCTCGTAGGCCTGGAGCGCCGAGAAGTTCGAGCTGGTCGCCGGGTCGAGCTGGACCGGATCCACCTCCTGGGCCGCCACGAGGTAGCCGCCGCTCTGGCGCAGCAACTGGTTGAAGACCGGCCGCGCGAGCGCCGAGGGCGTCAGCCCCGGCAGCATCAGGCCCGCCGCCGTCACCCCGGCCGCGGCCGCGCCCTTGAACAGTTCACGCCGCGAGATCGCGGGCTCGGATCGCCGTACCACGTTCCCTTCTCCTTCTCCTGCGTGTGTCGGGTGGGCCAATTGGACCCGGTGCAGACCTAGTGGTGGTCGACCCGCGGCGCGATCTCGAGGGCGCGCAGCTCGCGGACGAGCTCGACCAGGCCCTCAGCCGCCGCGGCCAGGATGCGCTCGCCCTTCTCGCGCGTCGCCAGCGTCGCCGCGCCGCGGACGCCGCTGCGGCTGAAGGTGCTCCAGTAGGCCATCGCCGCCACGCGCGACGATTCCGGCGGCTGGCCGGCCACCAGATCGTTCCAGGCTGGGAAGCTGCGCGTCGGGTAGGGGTTCAGCTCATCCACCGCCTTGTCCATCTGGACGAGGTCGGGCCGGATCGCCAGGTACATGCTCGTTTCGAGCTCGCAGGCGTGCGACATGCCGCCCGGGGGCGACTCGCGCAGCCCCGCCACCACCTCGCGCACCATGCGCAACCCCCAGTGGTTGACCGCCGCCGCGAATGCCCGGCCCTCCGTCTCGACCACGGTCAGCCGCGCCACCACCTCGCAGAACGGTGTGTTCGAGCCGTGGCCGTTGACGAGCAGGATGCGGCTGAAGCCGTGGTGGGCGAGGCTCTTGGTGAGGCCGAGCACGTAGTCGATGAAGACCCGGCCGTCGACGCTAAGCGTGCCCGGGAAGTCCATGTGGTGCGGGCTGTAGCCGTGGAGCACGGGCGGCACCAGCACGCACTCCGTCGGCATCAGCGCCGCCCCCCTCTCGCAGACCGTCGTGCAGAGCACAACGTCGGTGTCGAGCGGCAGGTGGTAGCCGTGGTCCTCGATCGTGGCCACGGGCAGGATCGCGACCCGGCCGGCGCGCGCCGCCTCGCGCACCTCGGGCCAGGTCATCTCGCCGTAGCGATACTTGACGGGGCCGGCCGATACCGCGTCGCTCATGCGCTCCCAACGCCCCTGGCGGGGCGCTCCCCCCTCGATCCGCGGTCGCGACGGCGGCGTCGACGTCGCCACTCGGGTCTGGCGACCCGAGCAACAGCGGGTGGATCAGTTGGGCCGGCAACGCTGGCGGCCGGCAGTAACGCTAGCACCGGCCCGCGCGGGCTGTCAAGCGCGCGTCCAGTCTGGAGCAGGCGGCGGAGCGACGATCAGATCGGCACGCTGAAGGCGGGGACGCGGCCGGAGTTGATCGCGCGGTGCGCCTCGGGCCAGCAGCGCGCGGCCCGCGGCAGGAGCGCGCGGGCCCGG